>CAJMPE010000013.1 GCA_905215275.1 uncultured bacterium
TGAATACGCGCGAGGTTCCCACGAGCCGCATTGCCCGTTACGTGTCCACGCTGTTCCAAAATCCCGACCGTCAAATTTGCAAAGACACCGTGCTCGACGAGGTTGCGTTCGGGCTGCTGTTGCGGGGCGTTTCGTCGAACGAAGCATCTGCGCGCGCCAAAGCGACGTGTGAGCGGTTCGGCCTTCCGCTCGACGAAGCGCCGTTTTCGCTGTCGCGCGGCCAGCGCCAGATGGTGGCACTCGCCTCCGTCGTGGTCGTAGAGCCCAAAATCGTGGTGCTCGACGAGCCTACGAGCGGCCTTGACTACCGCGAGTGCATGACCGTCATGGAAACCGTTCGCACCATGGCCGAGCGCGGCTGCGCTGTAATCATGGTCTGCCACGACATGGAAGTCGTCTCCGACTTTGCCGAGCGCATTGTAGTAATGGCCGACGGCCGCATCCTCGAGCGCGGCCGCACGCACGAGCTGTTCTCGAACATCGAGCTCATGCAGCGAGCCTACGTTGAGCCGCCCCAGGTCATAGAGCTTTCTCGTCGCCTGACATCCTCCGTCTCTCCCGCCTTTGCACAGGTGAGCGAGGTCACCGATATCGTTCGCATTACCGAGGAGATGGTCCACCGTGGTTAACGTCATCGACTATATGCCGGGCGATACACTGCTGCACCGCTTGAACCCGGTCGTCAAACTGGGCCTTGCCGCCGCCATCATCATCGGCATTTTCCTGTCCGACACCTACGTGGCGCTGCTGGGCTTTTTGGCACTCACCCTTGCACTGGGTGCCTATGCCGGCGTCGTCGACCGTCTGCTCTCGCTGCTCAAGTTGCTGATTCCGCTCGCGCTTATCATGCTGGTGCTCCAGCTGGCCTTTATGCGTGATGGCAACGTGGTGTGGGGTTTCATCACCGACACGGGCCTCATTACCGGATCGAAGGCCTGCCTGCGCCTGCTGGGCGTGGCGTTGCCACTCATCCTCATGCTCATGGTGACCAAGCTCAACGACCTCGCCAACGCTTGCGTCGAGGTGCTGCACGTGCCATATCGCTATGCCTTCACCT
Organism: uncultured bacterium; assembly: GCA_905215275.1. Taxonomy (GTDB): domain Bacteria; phylum Actinomycetota; class Coriobacteriia; order Coriobacteriales; family Coriobacteriaceae; genus Collinsella. The sequence continues at coordinate 1,058 of CAJMPE010000013.1, forward strand.
TTACCACGGCGCTGCGTTTTGTGCCGGTATTTGGCCAGGAAATGAACGCCATCATGGAGGCGCAGACTGCACGCGGCGTCGAATACGACACTAAGAATCCCGTCAAGAAACTCAAACTCATGCTGCCGCTGTGTGTGCCACTGCTTATCTCGAGCGTGGGCAAGACCGATGCCACCGCGCTTGCCGCCGAGCAGCGCGGCTTCTATCTGCGTACGCGCGCCAGCTCGTACAAGCGCTACCCCATCAAGGGCCTAGACATCGCCGTACTCATCATCAGCATCGCCCTTATCGCCATCGGCTTCCTGTTCTAGCAATCGCTGGCAGCAACCGGCAAATGCAAAAGGCCTCGGCTCGCACCAAACGAGCCGAGGCCTTTACTGTTTTCCCAGATAAAACCTACCAAAATAAACCTGTCCCTTTTTGGCAGGCGAAGAACTAGAGGCGGTAGGGGGCGCCGCTGCGGATGATGGATTCGCGCACCAGGACATCCATCGCATCGAGGGTGATCTCGGGCATCTCGCGATACTTCTGCAACACCGAAAGCTCCGTGCAGGCCAGGATGACGCGGTCGCAGCCGCTACGGGCGAACTCCCACATCACGCGGTCAAACTTGTCCATATCGGGTTCGCGCCCGGCCTTCACATCGTCGTAGATGAGCGACATCACGTCGGCCTGACGCTTTTCGCTGGGATAGATGACCTCAACGCCCGCGGTCTCACATTCGCGCCCATAGACGTCTGCGCCCACGGTACCGTCGGTGCCCATGATGCCGATCTTGTGCACCGGGTCGGCCGGCATGCTCAGGTTTGGATCGAACTCGCACTCCCCCATCACCGCGCCGGCCAGAGCATAGCGCACCGACTCGCGCGGCATGTGGATAATCGGCACCTTGGTAAACGACTGAATCTGATCGTAGAAGTAGTGCGACGTGTTGCAGGGAATGGCAATGTGCGCGCAGCCCAGCGTCTCGAGCGCCTGAGCGCACTCCTTCATGGTCGCCAGCAGCTCGGCATGCTCACCGGTCTTGATGGCCAGCGTGCGGTCGGGCATGGTCGACTTGGAGAGCACCACCATGTCGATATGCTCCTGGTCGCACGTAGCCGCCGTATGACGTACCACCTGGTCGTAGTAATACGACGTGGCCTCGGCGCCCATGCCGCCGATAACTCCCAGCTTTTCCATCGCCGCCTCCTTGGTGACGCCCGCGCAATTGCGCGTATCATACCCGCGCCCGCCCGATACATACCGGACGGGCGCCACGCTCGTCTACTTGTAATACGTCTTGAACAGCTTAAAGTGGCGCAGCTTGGTGTGCCACATGCGCAACCAGCGGTTAAAGACAAAGTCTCCCTTCATAAACGAGGGATCGGCGCCCTTGCCCTCCTTGGCAAGACGATGCACCTTCGCGCGCAGCTCGGGATCCTTGACGTACTTGTCGACGACGCCCATGGGAACGACCATCCACAGCGCCTCGTCCTGCGCCGTCACAAACTCCGGCTCAAACGGGCGGTTGAGCACATACTCGTCCACCACATACTTGGCAACGTTAAAGCCGCTGTTGGTTACGTAGTAGTTGCTGCGGCCCTGGCGGGTGTTGAAGTCAAAGAACTTAAACGAGCCATCGCGCTCGTCATACTTGACGTCAAAGTTGGAATAGCCCACAAAGTGAAGGTCCTCGAGCAGCTTGCGCACGCCACCCATAAGCTCATCGTTGGGCTCGGTGATGATGCAGGCGTGATTACCGACGCCATGGGGCTGATGCTCCTCGAGCAGCACGTGACCAAGGCACATCATGCGAACCTTGCCGTTGCGATCAGAATAGCTGGTGAGCACGCGCATGTACTCGTCGTTGCCGGGCACGCGATCCTGCAAAATCAGGTCATCGGTGTAGCCACTGGCATAGGAATCGCGGATAACCTGCTCCAGCTCGGCGCGGTCGGCAATCTCATAAGCCTTCTTCTGACCCTCGAACTCATGCTGCCACCACATGATGCCGTCGGAAGGCTTCAAGATCATCGGGTAGGGGAAGTCAATCTGGTCGAGCACCTCGGCAGGCGCCTCTCCTTGCGTGTTGAGCATCTGCGCAGTAAAGGTAAACGTATGCGGATAGGGCACACCGTGCTTCTCGCACAGCTCGTAGAAGATCTCCTTCTTCTGGCACTGCTCAAGCATGCTATAGGGCGCGTAAGGCGCAACGATGTTATCCGCCAGCTCGTTGGCATCCTTGGCCTGGGCCACCAGGGCAACATAGTTATCGCCGCAGCCCATCAGAACAATCGTCTTGTCGGCATGAACTCGAGCGATACCGTTGACGGTCTTAAGCATCACGGGCATGGTATCGATATCCACGTTGGGCGTGTAATCGATAATTTGGCTGCGATACGCGGGGCCGGTCTGGTACTTGCCAAAGACCAGGCTCTTAACCTGATACTCCTCGTAGAAAGCGCGCGCCACCGAATACGCGTTGATGTCGCCGCCGAGCAGCACGGGGATAAACTCGCGCTCTGTAAACTGCAATGCCATGGAAACTTCCTATCTAGAACTGCCCACACGACGGGCGGTCTTTGTGCAACTGATTTATTCTAGCGTGCCGAGCCGCCGGCACCCAAAGCTCCACCGTATCTATGGCAAGCAGGCGTTTATGATCGAGCCCGCAGGGTTCCGTAACGTTAAAGTTGAACTCTATGGTTTCTCAACAATTCACTATAACTGCAGGTCAAGGCCAAAGCCTCAAGTTCAACTTGACCCTTTAGAACCTTTAAGGTTCAAGTTGAGGTCGAAAGCAGTAGTAGAATACCTTTCGTACCATAACCTACGATTGATTGCAGAGGGACTGGATGCAGCATTCGAACCATTGCACCGCAGCGCTCATCGCGTCGAAGCCGGCTCGTATCATCACGAGCGCCGCGCTCGCCGTTGCACTGACGGCCGCGCCGATGCTCTCCCCCGTCGCCGCCTATGCCGCCTCGCAGGCAACGCAGGATCAGCTTTCCGCTGCCCAGCAGAAGATCGAAGCCGCCACGAGCGCCTACAACGAGGCCCGCACCAAGCTCGAGGATCTGCAGAAGCAAATCGACACCAACGAGGCAAGCATCGAGAAGATCGAAGCCGAACTTCCCGATCAACAGGCCAAGGCGAGCTCCGCCATGCGCGATCTGTATAAGTACCAGAAGGGCACCAATCCCATCGTGAGCTTCCTGGTCAACGCGCAGAGCCTGGGCGAGTTCATCACCACCTGCAAGTACACCAACCAGATCACGAGCTCGAGCGTCGACGAGATCGAAGAGCTCAACAAGATGCAGACCGAGCTCGAGCAGAACAAGACCGAGCTCGAGCAGGCCAAGTCCCAGCTCGAGGCCGAGCAGAAAACCACCGAGGACGCACTGGCACAGGCCCAGCAGCTTCGCAGCGAAGCCCAGGCAAAGGCCGAGCAGGAAAATGCCGCCGAGCTGGCCAAGCTCGAGGCCGACAAGGCCGCTGCCGCCGAGAAGCTCTCGGGCGAGGGCGTGAGCGGCAACAACTCCAACAGCCAGGCCAATAACGCCAACACCACCATCGACACCACGGTGAACAACTCCAATACCGGCAACTCCGATTACGACTCGTTTATCAACGAGTGGACAAGTCGCATCGACAACTACCTCGCCGGCTCCCCCATGGCAGGCCAGGGTCACAACTTTGCCGTGGCAGCCTGGAACACCGGTGTTGACCCTCGCTGGTCTCCCGCCATCGCCTGCATCGAGAGCAGCAAGGGCCTCTATTGTGCCGGCTCCTATAACGCCTGGGGTTGGAGCGCCCGTGGCGGCGGCTGGCGGAGCTTTGGCAGCTGGAGCGAGGGCGTCTCTGCCCACGTTGCCTACCTTGGCGCCAACTATGGCTCCACGCTTACCCCGGCAGCCGCCAAAAAGTACTGCCCGCCCACGTGGCAGGACTGGTACAACAAGGTCGCCAATCAAATGAACCGTATTTAGGTGCAACTGCAAAGGGGCCCCAAACGGGGCCCCTTTTCGATTCTCTAGGAGACGATACCGGTCGCGTTGCCGATAACAACGACGACGCACATGACGGCAAACATAAACCCGAGCGCCTTGAACCATAGTTCGACAAAAGCACTCCCCCGATACCGACCGAGCACGGGAAAACGACGTCGAAGCCTACGCCGGTCGAGCATTCCGAATGTAATGAGCAACACCAGGCCATCGACCATAAAGAAATACTCAAGCGCCAAAAACCACGTTGGATAGTTTCGGTTTTCGCCCGTTGGCGTAAATACCGCAAAATGGCTGCCCATCAGCAGCAACAATGTTGTCGCATAGACGCATCCATTCCATATGCGCCCCACGGGCTCGGGGATACGCGAGAGCAGACGCACACATTTGGATGTCACGGGAGAGACGATCGAACGCCGGCTTGCAGAAGACGGAAGCGTGAGGGCAACCGGCTGCTGTACCCGCTGCACCTGTGGCACCGCGGCCCGGGGCACACTGGCAGCAGAAAAGGTCACGGGCGACGGTGCAGGGAGACATAGCTCATATGCCGCACGCGCAGCATGCCCCAGTGCCTTTGCACTCGCAAAGCGCTTAGCGGGATCGAGCGCCATCGCCATGCAAATCACATCCGCCAGCGGAACGGGAATGCCATGCGCCTCGCATTGCTCGCGCATGTCACGCCCAGGCTTGGGGTCAGTTCCCGTCAGGCAAAAGAACAGCAGCGCGCCAAGCGCGTAAATATCGCTGCGGACGCTCGTTTGCCCAAACCCAAACTGCTCGGGCGGCGCATAGGAACGCGTGCCAAACTTGACGGTGTCGGCGTCGGCGCCATCGCGCCAAACGCGCGCAATTCCCAGGTCAATAATCACCAGCGAGGAAAAGGTCATGCCGGCATCGGTCGCGTATCTCACGCCCGACACGATGATATTCGAGGGCTTTAGGTCGCGATGGATCACCGGCGCAGCCATCTCCCCCGCCGACGCAAAGCCGGCATGGAGCTCCGTAGCTGCATCACAAAGGGCGCCAAACAGCTCACAAGCATAATCGGGCGTCGCACCCAAACGCCCCACCAGGGCCCCGAGCGTTTCGCCTTCGATGTATTCCATGACCACGCAAAGCTCGTCGCCCACGCGGCGGCAATCGACAATCCGAGGCAAGTGCTCGTAACGTCGCCCGGCATGCTGGGCCGCAAACAGGCGTTCATACGCCCCGCCAATCTGGGCCGACGCGTCGATGCGCTTGCGAACAAAGGGGCCAAGAGATCCTCCGCCGGAGCCCTCAAAGTACACGAGCTCGGTCGTCTCGACATCGGAGTGCTTGAGCACACGGTCTACGCGATAACTGTCATCACGCTCAAGTGATGCCAGGTGTCCGGCGAGTGCAGCGGTCAGCTCATCATCGGAATATGTCGGGCTCTGTGTATCCATAGCGTCCATAATAACGCAGGGCGCGGACGCCCCATGACGCCCGTGCCCTGCACGTTCTAAATATCGTGAACGGCGCTTCCGCCGGCAGCCAACCGTTAGCTCACCGTCTCCTCACCAAAGCGATACAGCTCCTCGTTCACCTTTTGCAGGCTGCAGCCACGATCGATACAGAAAATGATGATGGCGTCACGGCGGTCCTTGCAGTTGAGGACATTGGCGCCCGCCGCCGTCAAGGCGCGGTTGGTCTCCTTGAGCGTCAGCGCCATGGCAAAGGCAATCTGCAGCACCTTATTGCGGCTCGGATGCCGCGTACCGGTAAAGATCTGATAGCCAAACGTCTCGTTGAGGTCGGCCATACGCACCACGCGCGAACGCTCCAGCCCCTTTTCTTCCAAAAGCTGTTTCAGATACTCCGAAAGCGACGGGGCGGTAAAGTCGTGCTCTTTGATATAGCCCTCGATACTCGGGGCATCAAGCAGCTCGTTGAGCAACTCTTCGGTTAGCTTCTTATCGGGCATATGGCCTCACCCCCAGCTCGCATAGTAACCATGTTTTTAATTCTAGTTAAAAACCGCTCACGTCAGAACGTTCCCAGCTGGCAACCTGGTCGGGAGATACCGTGCTCATCGCTTCGAACTTCCAGGTGCCGCCCGCCTTGAGATGGTTGGTGTTCGCAAGAGCCGTTCCCACCTGATTGCCGTCTGCGTCATACAGAACATACTCAATCTGAATGTAGCTTTGCTCTTTATCCGTATTATTGGTCAACGTGCCAGTGATCTTATACGCGAACTGATTAGACGTATCCCCGGCCTCATCCGAAACCGTATAGGGTTCTTGTGCCTCTTTTTGCTCCTCGACTTGCTGGGTCTGTTCGGCAGGCTTTGCCGCATCACCCGTAGACGAATCAGACGAGTTACCACCCATAGAGCCTACAACGCCGGCAGCAACGAGCACCACGATGACGCCCAGAATGATCTTGCCGATCGGCTTCTTTCCCTCTTTTGCCATTATGCATCCTTCCTACGATCCGGCTACCGTGCCGGCACACAGCACATCGTAGGAGGCAGCGAGCTCAAATTCATTAGCTGGGAGCTAATGTCGCAACACAGCTTGCCATCTGGCACTCATTGAGTCCTTTTTTCCTTCACCGAACTCATGCCTTTGTTGTTGACTATTAAACATTTAGACGTAAACTGCTTTGTTACCTTGTCAACATCTGAAAGGAACCTCATTGGGAAAAGACGTACTGGTGCAGCAACTCGTCGACTCATTCGACAGCTGGCCCACCAAAAAATCCGGTTGCGGATCGTCCCGCATGACACAAGAGCTCTATCCTTTTGACAAGCTCTTCTCTCCCATCAAAATCAACAAGCTCACCGTCAAAAACCGCATTGTCATGGCGCCGATGGGCAATATCGACATGTGCGAGGAAACTGGTCGCCCCAGCGACATGATGCTGCAGTACTTTTTCGCCCGCGCCAAAGGCGGCTGCGGCCTCATCACAACAGGACTCGTACCGGTAAGCCACGGCATCGATACCACGGTCACCGAGCTGGACAAGCTCACCTATTTCCCGCGCATCGATCGAAGCCGAACCGTTATGGCAGGCTGGCGCGACCTTGCCCAAGGTGTCCATGCCTTCGGATCGCGCATTTTTGTCCAGCTTACGGCTGGACTCGGCCGCGTGGGCAACCCGCAATGCCTCATCACGCAAAAGAAGTTTCCGGTCTCGGCGAGTTTCTTGCCTAACTACTACATCCCCGCCATTCCATGCATGCGCCTCTCGGACCAAAAGCTGCGCCGTATCGTAAACAATATCGGCCAAGCGGCGGCCGATGCCCATGCCATGGGCATCGATGGCGTCTATTTGCACGGGCACGAGGGTTATCTTATCGAGCAGCTCGGAAACCCCGCCTTTAACCATCGCAAGCTCGGACGTTATGCCGATTGGCGTCAATTTGGCCTCGATATGGTCAAAGAAATCCGTCGCCGTGTTGGGCCCGACTACCCCATTATGTACCGCATCGACCTTTCGCTTGCACTCGAGGAAACCTATGACGAGCAGGTCATGAATTCGACTTATCTGGGACGCATGCGCGGCGGCCGCACAGTCGAACAGACCCTGTGTTATATGGAAGAGCTCGTGGCGGCGGGAGTAGACATCTTTGACGTCGACCTTGGTTGCTATGACAACTGGTGGATGCCCCACCCGCCTGCGAGCATGCCCGCAGGCTGCTTCGTTCCCGTGGCGCGCGCCGTTCGAGAGCGCTTTGCCGCCGACAATATCCGCTCCAATGCCGGCCTTCCGGTACCCGTTGTCGCGGTGGGTAAGTTGGGCTACCCCGACATTGCCGAACGCGCCCTTCGCAATGGCGACGCCGATATGATCATGCTCGGACGCCCGCTGCTTGCGGATCCCGAGTGGCCCAACAAGGCGTACGCCGGTCGCGTGGCAGATATTCGCCCCTGCATCGGATGCCAGGAAGGATGCCTCAACGAGTTTGTCGAAGGGGGCCATCCGCAGTGTGCCGTCAATCCACGCTGCAGCTTTGAATACCTCATGCCCCAGACACCCGCTCCCACCATAGAACCCAAACGCATAGCGGTGATAGGAGCCGGACCCGCCGGGATGGTCTGTGCGCTAATCGCCGCGCGTCGTGGCCACAACGTAAAGCTCATCGACGCCGAAGATGAACTTGGAGGAAAACTCCTCTCCGCCAGCGCCGCCCGGATCAAGTTCGACCTCGATAACTACCGATCATATCTTGTTCGACAGGTGCGCGAGCAGGTAGAAAAACCCAACGGGAACCTGACGCTCGAACTTGGACGGGCAGCACGCGCCGAAGATCTTGCAAAAGCAGACTTCGACGCAATCGTGTGCGCGACAGGCACTTCCAATGCGATACCGCCCATTCCCGGCCTTACGGAGCTTGCAGCATCGGGCCATGCCGTGCAGGCAACGCAGCTACTGCGCCAACCCGCGGTGCTTGGCAACGCCAAAACCGTCGCCATCATTGGCGGCGGAGCCGTGGGCTGCGAGGTTGCCCAATGGCTCACCGTCGAACACGGCATACCGCAGGTCAGCGTAATTGAAATGCTGCCTCACATGATGCGGGGCGTCTGCACGGCAAATCGTGGCCACCTACTCCATGCGCTCAGGGGACGCAATGTGCGGCTCCTCAATATGACACGCGTCGAGCGCGCGGAAGTCGGCGGCAAACGCGAGTCTGGAGCCCCATCGAGGTGCGCGCGTCTCCACTTGAGTCGCAACTGCCACAAAAACGTTCCCGACCCCTACGTCTCGTGGTCACCGATCTTGCCCGAGAACGTCGAAAATCCGCTTGCACCCAAAATCGGAAACGACCGGAAGTCGCTCGAGCTAACCTGCGACCTGGTAATCATTGCCTGCGGCGGACACCCCGACGACGCGCTGTTCTACAAACTGCAGCAGACACACGCCGCAGACGAGCTGCATAGCATCGGCGATGGGTTTGCACCCGGCCGTGTGCTCGAAGCGGTCCGTGCGGCATACCGGCTCGGCACCAATATCTAACACGAAAGGATGGGCTCACAGATGAACCTGACCTCCCAACAACAAGCCCTACTCGACGGCGTCAAGGGCCCCGCCATGGCCAAAGTGGTCAAGACCCTCGTTATGTACGGCGAATGCTTTGGCGCCGAGCGTATGGTTCCCGTGACCGGCGCAAACGGTCATCTTGTCACAAGTTTTGGCCTCTCCATGCTCGGTCCAGTCTATGATCTTATGGATGAGCTGCTGAAAGACGGCGCCCTGTCCGGTCAGTCATTCTCGGTCGACCCGAGGCCCCTCGACCCCGCCGTCCCGGCCAACCCGCTGCAAAAGCTGCTGTTCAAGATTATGTATTCCAAACAAGACGATTATGAGGCACAGCTGCGCAGCATGGGCCTATTGGACAACGATGCTTTCACCTGCACCTGCTACCAGCCCGAGGTTGGCAATCGACCTCGGCGTGGCGACATCCTAAGCTGGGCAGAAAGCAGCGCGGTGGTCTTTGCCAACTCCGTGTTGGGCGCTCGCTGCAATCGCAACTCCGGCATCATCGAGATGTTCGGCTCAATTGCCGGCTTTGTCCCGGAATTCGGCTTGCTCACCGATGAGGGCCGCAAGGCGACCTGGATCATCGAAGTCGACTGTAAGCGCAAGCCCGAAGCGCAAGTGCTTGGCAGCGCCATTGGCATGAAGGTGATGGAAGACGTCCCTTACATTAAAGGCCTCGACCGCTGGCTTGGCCGCGAACTCACACCCGGCACGCAGGACTACCTTAAGGACATGGGCGCCGCCAGTGCATCGAACGGCGCTGTCGGGCTCTACCACGTGGACGGCATCACGCCCGAGGCCGTCGAACAAGGCGAACACCTCATAGCACCAGACGCCCAAATCTATCGCATTGACGACGCCGAGTTGGAACGCATCCGCTCGAGTTACCCCGTTATGTGGAAGAACCCGGGCGCGCGCCCCAAGCTTGCCTTCATCGGCTGCCCCCACCTCTCGTCTGCACAACTCGTCCATTGGGCAGACGCCATCTGCGATGGGCTGAGCGCCTCCGGCAACTGCCGCGTGCAAGTACCAACCGTACTGACCGCCGCCCCATCCGTGGCAGACGCCTTCCGCAAGACTGCGGCATACAGACGCCTCTCGACTACCGGCGCCGTCGTCTCGAGCATCTGCCCGCTTATGTACACCAACAACCCGCTGTGCGGCAGCATGCCCATCATCACCAACTCCAACAAGTTGCGTACGTACTCGGCATCGCGCTACTACACCGACGACGAGGTGCTCGCCTACGTCACCACCGGAAAACCAATCAAATAGGAAGGCGACTCCTCATGGAAAAAATCTTTCACGGCCGTGTCGTTGTCCCCGGAACTGCCCACGCCAAGGCACTTGTCTCTCACGGAGGGCTCAACACACTCGCATCGTTTCAGAAGGCACTGATGTTTGGCGACAAAAAGGCCACGTGTTCCGACCAAAACAATCCCGACTTGTACGGCAAACCTTTGGCGGGATGTGCCTTGTGCCTTCCGCAGACTATCGGATCCACCACAGGCGGCATGGTGCTCTTCTGCGCCACCAAAATGGGGCGCCAACCCGCATGCCTGCTGTTTTCCAAACCCATTGACAGCCTTGCCGCCGCTGGCGCGATCCTCTCGGGTGTATGGACCGACACCCCCATGCCCACCATTGACAACCTGGGCGATGAGTTTCTCGATGCCGCGTCGACGGGAGACGCCATCACCGTGACCGAAGACGGCACGGTCATCGTCGGCTAAGGCTATCCGACCCACCGCCCGCAGATGAACAACGTGTTTCGCCATTTCCCACACGCGGTGCGGGCGATAATCTTGACGTATTCGATATACAACACGAAAGGAGTCCCACCATGGGAGCATCGGTATCGGTCGCACAGGGCGCGCCTCTTGATGCAGGCACCTACAAGGCAGACGAGGCAGCCGTCGAGCGTTTTCGCGAATTGCTGCGCATCCCCACCGTTTCGCGTGAGGACATCGCCGAGCGCGACGATGAGCCCTTCAGCCAGTGGATTCCCACGCTTCAGCGACTTTATCCGCATTTCTTTAAAGTCGCCGAGCTCACACGCGTCGACGACTTTGGCATGCTCCTGCGTTGGCCTGGCGCCGATTCCGCCTTGGACCCCATCGTCATGATGGCGCATCAGGACGTCGTGCCCGTCGAGGGCCAAGACTGGAAGCATGATCCCTTTGGAGCCGAGATCATCGACGGCGAAATCTGGGCCCGCGGATCACTCGACACCAAGTGCATCGTCTCGGCTTTTTTCGAGGCCGCCGAGCATTTGATTGCCCAGGACTTCGTTCCCCCGCGCGATGTCTGGTTCTTCTCGAGCGATGGCGAGGAAATCGCCGCACCTACTGCAACCCATGCAGTGCAGTGGCTTCGCGAGCATAACATCCATCCCTATATGGTGCTCGATGAGGGTGGAGCCGTGGCAACCGACGCCCCGCTCGGCGTCACCGAACCCGTTGCCATGGTAGGCGTGTCCGAGAAGGGCCACGTCGACCTTACCGTCACGGCGCGCGCCGACGGCGGCCATGCCTCTACGCCTGCGGCAAACGATGCCTGCCGTCTTCTCTGCCGTGTATGCGAAACTATCTCGGCCAACCCCGGCAAGCCGCAGCTCACGCCCGCCGTCGAGGCCACTCTGACCGAGCTGGGTGCCCGTAGCAGCGCGATGTATCAGGCAATCTTTGGCAACCTGTGGCTCACGCGCCCCGCGGTTACCAAGATCATGGCCGCCAGCCCCGAGACCTCGGCCATGCTGCGCACAACCTATGCGCTCACGCAGCTCGAAGGCTCCAACGCGCACAACGTGCTGCCACCGGTCGCTCGCGCCAATTTCAACGTGCGCATCGCTCCGTTCGAGACCATCGCCGATGCCGTTGAGCGCGCTCGCAGGCTCGCCGCTCAGCAGTGCCGCGCCTCGGGCGTAAGCCCCGACCATGTCACCGTCGAAATCAACGAGGCGATTCCCTACACCGAGCCCGCGCCCATCTCGCCTTACGAAGACGATGCCGCCTTCAACTACATCCATCGCTGCGTGTCTGGTGTCTATCCCGAGGCCGGCTTTGCCCCCTACGTGCAGAACTCCTGCACCGACTCGCGCGAGTTCAACGAGATCTGCGATCGCGTCTACCGCTTCTGCGGCTTTATCTACTCGGGCGAGGCGCGCAAGCTCATCCATGCCGCCAACGAACGCATCGGCGTCGACGTCTACAAGCGCGGCATCGAATTCTATGTGGCGTTTCTCGCCAACCTTAAACAACTGTAGGACAGGAGGGCCGATAGCGCCCCTCCCCGCTTTTACCGACCAGGAGAACCAGCATGACCCAACCGAATCTTAAGCGGGCGGCCCGGCTCGATACCAAGGCCGTCGCCCTCGCCTCTCTACCCTTTATGGGCATGATCAGCTTTTGGCAGGTCTACGACGGCATCGTTCCCAAGATGCTCACGGGAACCTTTGGCCTATCCAACTCGCTCACCGGCGCGATCATGGCCATCGATAATGTCTTTGGTCTGTTCCTGCTTCCGCTCTTTGGCATCCTCTCGGACCGTTGCACAAGCAAACTCGGGCGCCGAACGCCCTTTATCTTGGGCGGCTCCGCGGTGGCGATGCTCTCCGTCCCGCTCATCGCGATTGCCAACAACATGGGCAGCCTACCTCTGCTCATTGGCGCGATTGTCCTCACGCTTTTGGCAATATGCGCCTACCGCACCATGACGGTTGCCATCGTGGCCGATATTACGCCTCGTCCACTGCGAACCAAGGCGGACTCGATCGAAAAGATCGTCGGCTATGCGGGAACGGGCCTTATGCTCGTCGCTATCTCGGTCATGGTTCCCAAGGCCGACAAACCCGATTATCTTCCGCTCTTTATCTTGCAGGCCGCTTTTATCCTCGTGTCGGCCGTTGTCTACGGCATCTTTGTCCGTGAGCCCGCCCTCGTCGAAAAGATGCGCGAGAAATCGCTGTCCATGGGCATCGACGAGGATCAGATTGACAAAGATGACTCCCCCGAGGCCGGCGGTAAGGAACGCATTGTAGACACCGGCGTGCGTCGCTCCATCATCATGCTGCTCGCCGCAACATTTTTCTATTACATGAGCTATAACGCCATGACCACCAATATCAGCCGCTATGCCGATATGTTCTACGGCATGGAGGGCGGTTCCTATGCCATCATCAATATCGTGACGATTGCAGGCGCGCTGCTAAGCTACGTTCCCTTGGCAAATCTTTCGCTCAAAATCGGCCGTAAAAAGGTCGCCCTGGGCACCGCCGTCATCATGGTTTTATGCCCCGCGCTTCTTTGGCTGGCACCCGGTTTCTCGCCCGTGCTGTACGGCGTCTTTTTGTTGATGGGCGTTGCGCTGGGCGGCGTGGACCTGTGCGTGTACACGATGATTCTGGAGTGCTGCAGCTCCCAAAGCGTGGGCCGCTACTCCGGTTACTACTACACCGTGAGCATGGCGGCTCAGGTGGCGACACCGATTCTCTCCGGCATCGTTATGGACGTGGCGCCGTCGATGCTCTTCGCCTACATCACGGCAATGGGCATGTTTATGGCCGCGAGCATTGCCGCCGCCAAGCACGGCGATGCCATCTTGATCGACGAGGTCGCTCGCCGCGAGGCAGCCGAGTAGAAGTGCACGCCAATATTGAGCAATGGAGCCAGATGGGGGTATTTCCCATCCGGCTCCATTTTTTCATCCTCAAGAGGCTCGTCGAAGCCTACCCCACCGTGACGGATTCCCCGGTAAAGGCACTCACAAGCAACAGGATAAAGAACGCCAGATAACTGCTGCTCAATAGGTAGGCAATGACCAAAAAGACAATCCATCCGGCATTGGTCTTGCCGTCGGCACGACGTTGCTCGCGAGAACGGCACAGCCAAATCGTCACGCCAATGGCCACAATCAACAGCACAAGTGCCGCTGCCGCCAGTCCAGCAAGCGCAAACATCACGCCAATGCTTACAGCAATAACCGGAAGCAACAACAAGCCGCATCCACACCCACCGGGACTATAAACGGCAGTCTGTCGGCGCTTCATCATCACTCCAAGTCAAGCAATCGTTTGTAGACATCGAGGCCCTTGAGCAAAATTTCCTCATCAAAGAGCATGGTATCAGTGTGAAGAGCGCTCATCGCATAGGCTGGGCAGCCATCAGCGTCAATCGGGTTTTCTTGCGCCTCCGGCACGCCCGTGCCCAGCAGGAAGAACACGCCCGGCAGATGGCGCTGATAGAAGGCGAAGTCCTCGGCAATCAGCAAAGGCTCATCCACGAGCTGCAGCTCGGGCAAGGCAGACGCGACATTGGCAAATAACTCGGGGTCGTTGTCGACCGGCGGATAGCCCTCGGCAAAATCGAGATCGTACGTGCAGCCCGTTGCGGCGCAGGCATCGTCCAGCACGCGGCGCACGCCCTCGCGTGCCCGGTCGAACATGTCGTCTGTAAACACACGCAGGCTGCCGGCAACATGGGCCTCCCCCGCCACCGTGTTGCAGACGGTACCGGCCTGCAGCAGACCAAACTTGCCGATACAGGGCTCGTCGGTGCCCAGCTCGTCCATCAGCTCGCGCTCGGCAACCAAAAACTTCGCTGCCGCCAAGGCCGCATCGTGCGACTCCCCAACCGGCACACCATAGGTCTTAGCAATATGGATACTCGTACCGTGAATATGGATGTGTGTCTCGCTCGAACGCGCCAGCAGCGGGCCGGAACAACTCGCCAACGTGCCGGCAGGCAAATCGGGCCACACGTGAAAGCCAAAAATTCGGTCGACCCCATAGCGCTCGAACACGCCGCTCTCGCATACCGTCTTGGCGCCACCAGTCGTTTCCTCGGCCGGCTGGAACACAAAGAGCACGTTGCGCCTCATGGCGCCCGGCTGCTCGCGAATCGTGCGGTCGACATACGTCGCGGCGGCAAGTGCCATAGTCATGTGTCCGTCATGCCCGCAAGCGTGCATCTTGCCGGGATGCGTCGAGGCAAAGGCCGCACCCGTTGCCTCGACAATGGGTAGCGCATCCATGTCGGCGCGAATCGCCGTGGCATGCGTGGCACCAACGCCAGAGTCGAAGAAAGCGCAGACGCAGCTGGGGCACGGATGGGTCACCTCGCAAGCGAGCGGTGCCAGCACGCCCTCGATATAGGCTATGGTTTGCGGAAGATCGAAATCGAGCTCCGGAATGCGATGCAGGTCGCGGCGATAGCGACGGAGTTCTTGGAGCTCGATCATAGAGGATCCCTTCGTGAGGCATATCTGTTGCAACTTATTGTGATGCAGGATTGTGGCACACATGTTTCCAGCATATTGCTGCATTTTTTAAACGTTATATACGAATACTCTTGTTTGGTAAAGTGCAACGTGGTAGGGTCGTTACCACTTGATAGAGGCGCGGGCACGAAGAACCGCGGGCGAGCCGGCAGGCTTTGACCCCGCGGGAAGGCGAAACCCGCCGAACTGGGCTTTTCGGGCACGAACAACCTGGTGGGCCTGCGGGAAACACCCACAGGACTGTCTGCAGCAATGCGGGAGCGCTATCCGGACATTGGGTCCACGCTATGCGGACTCGATGCGCAGATGGCGCCGTCTGGATAGCGAGGTTTACGGGACATGGCATTGACCCCCAACGAGGCATATGCGGCCAAGCAGCCGTTTGTGGACAAGGAGACGCTCGAGCATATCGTCGAGCAGTTCCCCACGCCGTTTCATCTATATGACGAGGCGGGCATCCGCCGCAACATGCAAGAGGTGCGCGATGCCTTTGCATGGAACCCGGGCTTTAAGGAATACTTTGCCGTCAAGGCCAATCCCAACCCGGCGCTCATTTCCATTCTCAACGAATACGGCTGTGGCTGCGATTGTTCAAGCTACACCGAGCTCATGATCGCCCGCTCGCTGGGCATCACGGGACACGACATCATGTTCTCGTCCAACGACACGCCGGCAGCGGACTTTGAGCTCGCCGACAAACTGGGCGCCATCGTCAACTTTGACGACATCAGCCACATCGAGTTCTTTGAGCGCGTTGCGGGGCCCATCCCCAAGACGGTCAGTTGCCGCTTTAATCCGGGCGGACTGTTCCAGCTCTCCAACGGCATCATGGATAACCCCGGCGACTCCAAATACGGCATGACCACCGAGCAACTCTTCGAGGCCTTCCGCATACTCAAAGCCAAGGGCGCCGAGGACTTTGGCATCCACGCATTCCTTGCCAGCAACACCGTCACCAACGACTACTACCCCAAGCTCGCGCGCATCCTCTTTGAGCTTGCCGTGCGCCTGGAGCGCGAGATGCTGCGCCCGGTCAAAGAGGTCTCCGATTACGTCATCGATACGTCGAACATTCCGGCGGCGGGGCTGAAAGCGCGCATTTCCGACCTGTTTTTGCAGAACGACAACGACGCCATTACGGTGCATTGCATCAGCTTCGGCTTTAAATACGGCCTGCCGCTTGAATCCGACCTTGTGTTTGACGTGCGCTGCCTGCCGAACCCGTTCTACGTGGAGGAGCTGCGTGAACATACCGGCCTTGAAGCGCCCGTGCGCGACTACGTGATGAACTGCAAGGAAACCGAGGGCTTTAAAACCCGCTTTACGGACATGATCGATTACATGCTGCCGCTCTACATTCAGGAGGGCAAAAGCCAGCTTGTCATCGCGGTCGGATGCACCGGCGGGCATCACCGCTCCGTGGCGCTTGCGCAGTATATGCACGATCACCTTGTCGCAAACGGCGTTCACGCCACGGTCTCGCACCGGGATATCACGAAAGAATAAAGCGGGAGGGAGCCGTTTTCATGTCATTTGCTGCGGATTGCAAGCAAGAGCTGTGTATGATTGAAAATAAGCGCGCGTGCTGTTTGAAAGCGGAATGCTACGGCCTTCTGCTTTTTTCAAAGTGTTTTTCCGCGCGGGAATCGCAGATGGTATGCGAAAATGCCGCCGTTGCACGCCGTGTGGCGGAGGCCGCCGCCGGTTCGGCCGGTGTATACGCCGAGGTGCGCTCGCAGTTAAGGCGCAAGAATATCGGCGCGTATGCCATCACCATTCCGGGTGAAGCCGCACGCATTCAGATGATCCGTTCGTTCGGGCACGATGAGAATGACGTGAACCTGCATATTCATGAGGAAAATCTGCAAAAAGACTGCTGCATTTCGGCGTTTTTGCGCGGTGTGTTCCTCATCTGCGGCACGGTCACAGACCCGCAGAAGGAGTATCACCTTGAGTTTTCCACGCCGTACCTGCACCTTGCGGAAGACCTTGTGGGCGTTCTGCACCGCGTGAAGGCCGCACAGCTTTCGCCGTCCATTGCACGCAGAAAAAGCAGCTACATTGTCTACATAAAGGAAAGCGCCGCCATTGAGGATTTCCTCACGCTGACGGGTGCGGTAAACTCCGCCATGAACCTGATGCAGATCAAAATGTACAAGGAGACCTACAACAATTTAAACCGTGTCTCGAACTGCGAGACCGCGAATCTTGATAAAACGTACTCTGCTGCAACAAAGCAGATTGCCGCCATTGCGCTCATCAGCGACAAGGTGGGGCTGGACGAGCTGCCCGCCGACCTGCGCGAGGCCGCCGTTTTGCGGCTGGAAAACCCAGAAATGTCGCTGCGCGAAATGGGGGAGCGGCT
>CAJMPE010000014.1 GCA_905215275.1 uncultured bacterium
TTGGCGTTGAGCAGCTTGACGGGGGAGTACTTACCGCTCTTGTCGCCGCCCCTGATACTGCTCTCCACGTCGGCATCCTTGATGGAGGACGTGGTGGCATAGACGAGGTTCTTGCTGGGGTTGATGGAGATATTGTTGAACTCGGTCGTGATGACCTTCTCGGAGTTCTCGCGCTGCTCCTTGGTCTGGAAGCGGCGCCAGATAATCTGCCATGCGGACAGCGACTGCACCTGCGCTCCGATGAAGCCGGTGAAGGTGCCGTCATCGGTCATGACGATGATACCCTGATAGGTGGTGGAGGAGACAACGTACAGTCGGTTGTACTCATCCACGGCGATGGCGATCGGCTTATAGACCGAGCTGCGGTCGAACAGCGTGGATTCCGGCTCCTCGATGATGCGCTGGAACTCGCCCTGCTCGTTGAACACCACGATACGGTAGTTGGCGGTATCGCAGACCCAGATCAGGCGCTCGGGGTAGGTCTTGTTCGGCTCGCTGACGAACACGCCCTGCGGCGCCGCCAGCGCATCCGGCACACCCTCGCTGTTGGTGAAGGTGTTGATGACACGCTTCAGCTTATAGTAGCGGTCCAGCACCAGGATCCGGTTGTTGCCGGTATCCGCGATGTAGACGTTCTTGGCTTTGTCCGTGACAAGGTCGCTGGGGTTGTTCAGCTTGCCCAGCGTGCTGTCCGCGGCGGCGTCCTCCGGCAGCAGGGACTCAAGTCCCATCTCCGACGCGCCGACCGCCTTGGTAGCGGTATAGGCATCGGGGGAGTAGAGCGCGGTTCCGCCGATACTGTAGGTGTATGTCTGGTACGCCGAGCTTGCGCCGGTCGGCACGACAAGCGCCCCGGCAAGCAGCAGGACTGCGGCAGTAAGGCAGAGGAGCTTCTTCAGATTCATTTTCTTCATATTTTCGGCACCTCCCCGTTAATCCTTCATACCGCTGGAGCCCATTGTTTCGATGATGTTGGACTGCGATATGACGAAGACCGTAATCGGAACCAGCATCATAATGACCTGCGACGCGGCGGACGCACCGGCGCGCTTGATACCGCCTGCCGTGATCTGTCCGATGGCGTAGTTGAAGGACTTATACTGCTCGGAGTAAATGTACATGGAAGCACCGGCGTTCCACAGTCCCTGGAAGCTGTAAATGATCAGAGTCAGCCACGCGGGCTTGACCATGGGCATGGCGATAGTCCAGAAGATGCGGAACTCGCGTGCGCCGTCCAAACGGGCGGATTCCAGCACCGAGTCATTGACGTTGGTATCCATGAACTGCTTCATCAGGTACAGACCCAGCGTCGAACCCCATGCGGGAACGATGAGTGCCCAGTAGGTATCCAGCCAGTGCAGCTCGGACATCAGGATGAAGGAGGTGATGGTGGTGACGGTGGCGTTGAACATCAGGGACAGCTGAACCAGCTGGAACATTCCGTTCTTGCCGGGGAACTTGATCTTTGCCAGCGCGTAGGCTGCCATGGACGCCAGCAGGAGGTGCCCGAAGGTACCGGCAACAGACACCAGCACGGTGTTGAAGATGTACCGGGAGAAGGGCACCCACGAGATGTTCATCAGGGTGAACAGGTCGCGGAAGTTCTTGAACGTGGGGCTGGTCACGATGAAGCGGGGGGGATACATCCACAGCTCATCCAGCGGCTTGAGCGACTGCATGATGACGTACAGCATGGGCAGGAACATGAATACGCCCAAGATGACCAGCAGGACTGTGATGCCTGCGTCGCCGCCCGCGGAACGGGCAAGGACGACCTTGTGATTTCTTGTTCTTAACTTTGCCATATCACGTACCCAACCTTGCTATAATCTTCTTGACCAGCATATTGGCGCCGACCATGATCAGGAACAGCACCACCGCGATGGCGGACGAGTAACCGATCTCATACCGTTGTCCGCCGTAGTCGGACAGATGGTGCACGATGGTATGCGCGCAGTAGTTGACGGAGGGGAAGCCTGCCAGCGCATCCACGACGGCACCGAAGCCGAAGGAGCCCGTGATGGACATGATGGCACCGAACATCAGCTGCGGCTTCATGTTCGGCAGGGTGATGTAGTACAGCTCCTGCCACCGGTTCCGGACGCCGTCCACGGCGCCCGCCTCGTACTGGGCGGAGTCGATACCCTGCAGACCGGCGATAAACGCCAGGAAGGAGGTACCGAGCGACATCCACAGCGAGACGACGATACACAGGGGCATGACGTACTTCTCATCCTTGAACCAGTTGATCGGTTCGTCGATGAAGCCCAGCTTGCTCAGCCATGCGTTCGCCCAGCCGTAGGAGTCCGAGGAGAACAGGGTACCCCAAATCAGGTAGACCTGACCGGAAATGGACGGTGCATAGAAGACCAGTGTGACAAGCGAGCGGATCTTGGGCGGCAGCTCATTGATGAACCACGCGACCAGGAAGGACATCAGGTAGGACGAGGGTCCCACGATGACAGCGAAGATAAAGGTATTCTTGATTGCGATGAGGAAGATGTCGTCGTCGAAGAACAGGGTGACGTAGTTCTTCATCCAGACCATGTTGGGCATCTCCAGCATATTGAAGTCTGTGAAGCTCATAAAGATGGACAGGAACACGGGCACAATGGTGAACATGGCGAAGATAATCATATACGGGGCAACCATAACATAGGCAACCCAGTTCTGCTTGGCTTCCTTCCACTTCCACTGCGCCTTGGTTAGTTCCCGCGATGCAGCCGGCTTTTCAGCCTTAGCCATAGCTGTTTTCGTAGCCATTTACTCTCTCTCCTTACATAGTTTCAAGGACATAGATACTCTCTCGGATCCGGTCGGCTCCGGAGGGGGTGCCTCCGGGAGCCGTCCGCACCTGCCGATTACTTCTGGGCAGCAGACAGTTCAATGATGTCATCCAGGAAGTCAGCGCAGCACTTGAGCTGCGTGTACAGCTCGGAGGTGTTCTTGTACACCTCATAGGAGAAGCACTTGCGCTGCTTCTTCTTGTCCTCTTTGGTCAGTGTCGTGTCCTCCATATCGTAGCCCATGGTCTTGATGCGATCCGCCTTGAACAGGGAACCGTCGGGATCAAGAGCCGCATATGCCTCCCGGACCGCGTCGCGCGCCGCCATCAGCTTGGCTGCGTTGTCCGACTTGACCGCAGACGCGATCTGATCCAGCAGGGCATCGTAGGAGGCGGAGTAATCCTTGTTTTGCTTAATGGCAGTCTGGATGAAGTCCATCTGCGCCTTGCGCTTGGTCAGCAGGTTCTTGTACTCGTCCTTGCCGTCCGTCAGGGTCTCCAGGTTGAACTCATCGCGCTTCCGCTCGATCTCCTTATTGATGGTGCTGATGTACTGCAGCAGCGCCTCGGAGGGGTTCGCCTTGTCGTTGAAGGCGCTCAGGAACGCGAAGTTGGTATAACGGTCAATAATGTAGGAACCGGGGTAGTTGGGCACGGATGCCAGGTTCTCGAACTGAGCCGACACCTGTGCGAACTCCTCGACCGTCCAGGGCAGGCTCGCCAGCGCGTCGATCTTCTCGGACAGGGCGCCGGCGCTCACCAGCAGGTAGGGGCGCACGCCGTCCACGTCGGGCTGCGTCATGACCTCGGTCGTAAAGCTCAAAAAGCCCAGCTTGCCGGCGAGCAAGTTGTCGAGCTCCTCGGCCGAATGCTCGCGCGTGGGCAGCTGCTTGAGCAGGCGGCAGAGCAGCGTCACGTAGGGCAGGTCCTCAAATGCGACGCAGCTCAGGTCGAAGTATTGCATGGCGTAGGCCAGACGGTTGGTGGGGATGCCGTGGCGCAGGCAGGGGATGGGCGCGGTCGTGTCCACGACCAGCGGCGGCTCGGGGCGCGCCGCGCCAATGTCGGATACACGCAGGCGCGGCAGCGTTGCCTTGTCCTCGGGCGTGTCCTCGGCCTCCTGCGCGGCACGCAGTACGCCCGTGCGCTCGACCACGTCCGCCAGCTCGGCATCGGTCATGGCGTCGCGCTTGGTAGCCAGCTCGGCAGCTTCGGCGCCCTCCACACCCTCGGCAGCGTCTACCGGAACCAGCTCGACCAGCGCCATGTGGTCGTTTTCCAGCACGAGCTCGCGCAGCAGGTCCTCAAAGTAGCTGCCGTCCAGCTCGCCGCGCAGCTCCTCATACACCGGGCCGTACTTGAGTGCCAGCGTCGCGGCGTCGTCATCGTAGAGCCAGGTACTCAGCGCGTCGCACGCAATGGCCACGCCGTCGGCGATACCGTAGTCGCGCTGGCGCAGGTCGTATTCGTTGCTGCTGATGATGGCTTCCAGGCGCTCGCGCGGAACGCCGTGTTCGCACAGGTCGCGGCAGGCGTCCTGGAACACGCGGCGCAGCTCGCGCGCCACGCCGGGCTGCGCGTTTTGCAGCATGATGAGCTCGTAGGGCTGCAGGCTCTCGGCCGCGGTGTAGCTCACCACGTTGCCGCCCAGGCCGGCGGCAAGAATGGCCTTCTTAACCGGCGCTTCGTTGGAACCCAGCAGCGCCTCGAACAGGATGTCCGCCGCGATCGTGCGCTTGCGGTCGAGCGCACTGCCCAGCACCAGGCCCAGGCCCACCAGGGCGTTCTCGGGCGTGGTGTCCATCTCGACGCGCTTGTACTCGCAGGTCACGGGCGCCTGCACGCCCAGCGGATTGGGCGCCAGCGTAGACGGGTCCTCGCCGGCGGCAACGGCAGCGTCCATGCGGCGGCTCGCGGCGCTCGGCTGCGACAGGTAGCGCTCGTCCAAAAAGGCCAGCGCGCGGTCCACGTCCAGGTCGCCGTAGAGCGTGATGTAGGAGTTGGAAGGATTGTAGTGGCGCGCGTGCGTGTCCAGGAACTGCTCGTAGGTGAGCGCGGGGATCGCGCGCGGGTCGCCACCGCTCTCGCGCGCATAGGCGGTGTCGGGATAGAGCGCGGCGTTGACGGCGTCGTCCAGCACACTCATGGGGTCGGACAGCGCGCCCTTCATCTCGTTGAACACCACGCCGTTATAGCGCAGCGTGCCCTCGCGCAGGCTGGCGGAGCTGACGCCGCCCTCGCCTTCGACGTCCTCCGGCAGGTCAAGCTCGTAGTGCCAGCCCTCCTGCTCAAAAATGGTCGGCTTGGTATAGATGGCCGGGTTGAACACGGCGTCCAGGTACACGTCCATCAGGTTGTACAGATCCTGCTCGTTGGTGGTGGCAACGGGGTAGATGGTCTTGTCGGGGTAGGTCATGGCGTTGAGGAACGTCTGCATGGAGCTCTTGATCAGGTCGACAAACGGCTCCTTGACGGGGAACTTGGCCGATCCGCACAGCACCGAGTGCTCAAGAATATGGAACACGCCGGTGGAATCGGCCGGCGGCGTCTTAAAGCCAATGGCAAAGGCCTTGTTTTCGTCGTCGCACGCCAGGTACAGCAGGCGAGCGCCCGAGGCAGTGTGACGCAGCACGTAGGCGTCCGAGTCGAGCTCGGGCACGGTCTCGCAGCGCTCGACGGCAAAACCGTGGCAGGTGGTGCCGGGTACCAGCAGCGCGGCAGCAGCGGCGCGCGGGTCGGTTGAGGTGGTGGGCATAGGCAGTCTCCTTTGACGCCCCAGCGGGGGCGAATCGAGTCGAATCTTCGAGAGTATACCCATATGGGGCCGTGGCTCTGCGGCGAACTGAAGACGATGTGGGTGGACTAGCCTAGCTAGGTTGATAACGAATGCCGCGGGTAGCCGCTGCACCCCGCTAAAGTGAAATAACACCCCGTTTACCGAATCATTTAGGAAATATATGGACTCCTAAAAAGTTCTAATACAATATAAGTCATCTATCTATAAACTGCTGATTCCTTGCAAAGGTATGGTTGATATGGTTGAAGCAAATAGCGTTGTCCCCCTGTACAAACAGATTGTCCGTGCGCTTTCTGATTCGATCGTCAACGGCACGTACCGCCCGGGAGATAAGCTCCCGACCGAGGCGGAGCTCATCGAGCAATTTGGCGTGAGCCGAATAACGGTTCGCTCCGCAATTAAAGAAATGGAAGATGCCGGGCTTGTTGAGAGGGCCCGAGGCAAGGGCACGTTCGTTTCGTCGGACACACAGATGTATGCCGCGGACGATCGTGAGAGCTTTACCCATTCGTGCCAGCTTGCGGGAAAACAGGCGTCTACCAGGGTTCTCGCAATGGGCTGGGACTTCCCAAGCCTGCGAGACGCGAAGTTCCTGGGCGTAGACGATACCCAAAAGGTATTGCGTAGTCGTCGTCTACGCCTTGTGGATGACAAGCCCACGATGCTGGAAACCAATAGCTATTCCGCTGCGCTTTCTTTTTTGGAGCATGAGTCCCTCGAGGATTCGCTGATGGCGGTACTCGATCGCCAGGGGATCAAGATGGGCCCCAACACGCGTACGCTCGAGGTCTGCTATGCGAGCGAGCTCGAGGCGGCATACCTTAACGTGGAGCTGGACTCCCCTTTGCTCCTGTTTGTCGACAGGCGCTATGCTCCAAGCGGCGAGCCGCTTTTCATCTCCCGTCAGGTGTACTGCACCGAGCGACTGAAGTTCTATTTGTAAATTAGAGATAGATTAGTCTATTTACCGACCAATAGTTACCGTTCGCGGATTTGGAAAATAGACACACCACGTAGGGCAGATTGCTAATATACTTTGTTATGACAATATAGTACGTCCTATTGGTATTGGAGAACTATGAATAAGATATTGCTAGCGAGTCATGGTTATCTCGCCCAAGGCATGAAAAGCTCTCTGGAGATTCTGATGGGCACTAACGACCGAATCGAGTGCCTGTGCGCCTATATCGATGACGACACGAGGGATGTCGCAGCGCTTATCGATGCTTGGATGGAGTCGAAGGACCCTGCCGACTCTTGGTTTGTCGTGACTGACATCTTTGGTGGCTCTGTAAACAACGAATTCATTCAGAGGCAGACCGCCGGATCGTTTACGTTGATCACCGGAATGAACTTGCCGCTGCTGGTGGAAATGGCTACACAGCTGGACTCCCTGGATGCGGACAAGGCCAAAGCCGCGGTCGAGGGATCACGTTCGTTTATCATGCTTTGTGAGGCGGCGGACATGCTTGCCGATGTCGAAGAAGAAGAGTTCTAGCTCAAGCTTCAACGAATAATTCAACCCTGTCATTACCTTTATTACGTGCGGAGATGATTTTGATGATTAAGCTTACGAGGGTCGATTACCGATTGATTCACGGCCAGGTCGCCATGTCTTGGACGCATGCGCTGGATGTCGATTGCATCCTGTGTGCCAGCGATGCCGTGGCAAAAGACGACATGAGAAAAGCCGCTTTGAGGCTCGCCCGCCCCAGCGGCGTTAAACTCGTCATCAAGGATGTTGACGCTGCTATCGAGGCGCTCAACAGCGGCGTTACCGACAAGTATTCACTGTTTATCATTGTTGAGACGATTGAAGATGCCTATCGTCTCGCTAAGGGTTGCAAAGACATCAAAGAGATCAATCTGGGTGGAACCCGAAAGTCTCCCGAGACCACGCTTCATCCGACCCCCGCGATCTTTGCGACCGAAACCGATGCCGAGCATATCCAAGAGCTTGTCAACGATGGCGTGGTTATCGAAATCCGTCAGGTCCCCAATGACTCAAAGGTATTTGCCAAGGACGTTTTTTAGCCGAAAACATGTTGGTGTTCGGTTTTTATTGAACCGATACTCTATGTCTATGCCCGCCGATCATTTGATCGGCGGGCTTTTTATTAAAGAAAAATCAAAAAAATCTGAAATAGTTCTTGCATAGTTAGTTATATAAAGTATTATAACGTCATGGGATGAATGAAGGGTTCATCCAAGTGAGTTAGGAGTAAGGGATGTTCAATTTCGATGAGCCTCGTTACGAGAAGGTTGTGAGCGATGCCCTCGCTCTCCGTCCTCAGATTGAGGCTGCCGTGGACAAGGTCTGCGAGCAGGGTTATTCCAACATCTTCTTCATCGGCTGTGGCGGCACCTGGGCCCACACGCTCCCGATGAAGTATTGGGTCGAGACCACCACGGCCGACGTCGACGTCCACTGCGAGATTGCCGCTGAGTTCCTCGCATGCCCGCCCAAGACCTTCAACAAGGACTCGGTCTGCGTCTTCTCCACCCGTACCGGCACCACCCCCGAGATCATCGAGGCCGCCAAGTTCTGCCAGGAGCAGGGTGCCCGCACGCTGATGTATGTCTCCAACGACAACACCCCGGCCACTGAGTACGCCGATTACAAGTTCTTCAGCTTCGCCGAGGACGACGTTCTGTGCGAGGCCATCTACACCTACCAGATCACGCTGGTCGCCCGCTTCCTCAAGAACGCCGGCGCCTTCCCCAAGTACGACACCTTCATGGAGGAGTTCGGCAACATCGCTCCGTACCTCATCAAGGCCAAGGACGCTCAGGACGAGCGCTGCGCCGCCATGGCCGAGGACTTCAAGGACACCGATTACCACATGGTGATTGGCTCCGGCATGCTCTGGGGTGAGGCCTACGACTACGCCATGTGCATCCTCGAGGAGATGCAGTGGATCAAGACCAAGTCCATCCACGCCGCCGAGTTCTTCCACGGCACCATCGAACTGTGCGAGGAGGGCACGAGCCTCATCATGCTCTACGGCGAGGACGACACCCGTAAGCTCATGGACCGCGTGGACAACTTCACCCACATGCTCGCCGACGAGAAGGGCGTCCATGTCCGCGTGAACAAGTTCGACACCGCCGAGGTCGAGCTGCCGTTCAGCGACCCCGAGTTCCGCAAGATCGTCTCCCCGATGGTCACCTACACCATCACCGAGCGTCTGAGCTGCCATCTCGAGCACGTCCGTAACCACCCGCTCACCACGCGTCGTTACTATCACCAGATGAACTACTAATCCTCTCAAATTGCTGCGGTTGTCTGCAGGCGAGCTGCGCAGAATGCCTCGCCTGCAGACCTGTTTCTGGGGTTGATCGAAATGGTTGTCCAGTATCTTCTAGTTGCACTGGTCGCATTTATTGCGTCCATGGACGAGCAATTATTTGGCATTACGATGCTTGGTCGTCCGCTGTTTACGAGCCTGTTTGTCGGCTTGATCCTTGGCGATGTCCAGCAGGGCGTTATCGTCGGCGCTGCTTTGGAGTCCATGTTCATGGGCGCCATCATGGTCGGCGCGGCGGTTCCTCCCGAGGTCTATGCTTCCGGCGTGCTTGGCTGCGCGTTTGCCGTCATTACGGGTACGGGCACGGCAACTGCCGTCGCACTCGCCCTTCCCGTCTCCGTCTTCCTTCAGGTGTGGCGCAACTTCTGCTACGCCGTTCCGGGTGCCTTTGCCTGCAAGAAGATTGAGACCGCTCTGGCAAATCGTGATCTTGCCAAGGCGAATCTGTACCATCTGACCATCGTGCCGCTGTCGATTGGCATTCCGTCTGCACTGCTGGTGTTTTGCTCGCTGTTCTTTGGTGCCGACCTCATCAACAATGCGCTTAACGCGATTCCGCAGTTTGTGATGGACGGCCTCAACGTTGCATCCGGCGTCATGGTCTGCATCGGCTTCGCACTTCTTATTAGGACCATGGGCGATAACAAGCTGCTTCCTTGGCTGTTCCTGGGATTCATTATGGTCATTTACCTCAAGATGGACGTTATCGGCGTCGCCGCAGCTGCCATTTGCGTCGCGCTGCTCCTGGCCTTCCGCGAGGGCTCGTCCGGTCCGCAGACGGTTGCTGCAGATGAAGAGGAGGACTTCTAATGGCTACCCAGAACACCGATCTCAAAGAGGCCAAGAAGGACGCGATTATGAGCCCCGATATGTATCGGAGCATGTTCCTTCGCCAGTTTACGAGCCAGTGCTCGCAGTCGTACGACAAGATGATGGCAATGGGCTTCATGTACACCATTCAGAAGCCCTTGCGAAAGATCTATCCCAACGACGACGATTACTATGCGGCGCTCGATCGCCATACCGAGTTCTTTAACATCACGCCTCATGTGCTTCCGTTTGTAGCCGGCTTAACGGTTTCAATGGAAGAGCAGGCGGCTGCCGATAAGAACTTCGACACGTCCTCGATTAACGCCATGAAGGTCGGCCTCATGGGACCGCTTTCCGGCATCGGCGATTCGTTCTACTGGGGTACGTTCCGCGTGGTCGCCGCCGGCATTGGTATTGGCATCGCGTCGACGGGCAACCCGCTCGGCCCCATCGTGTACGCGCTCATCTACTCCGTGATTAACTTTGCAACGCGTATCGTCGCAGCCCATCTGGGATACGACCTGGGAACCAAGTTCCTGCAGCAGTCCGAAGAGAACAACCTTATGTCTCGCATGACGCATGCTGCCGGTGTTCTCGGAATGACCGTCATTGGCGCGATGATTGCGGCACAGGTCTCGCTGTCCACAGCTTTGACCTTTGATGTGGGTGGTTCGGAGATTGTCCTGCAGGATCTGTTCGATTCGATCTTCCCTGGCCTTCTGCCCCTGCTGGCAACGTTCGCTTGCGTTGCCCTGTACAAAAAGGGTGTCAAGACCATTTGGATTATTATTGGCATCTTCGCGATCTGCATCATCGGAACGGGCTTGGGAGTGTTCGCGGCGGCGTAATGTTGACTGCTATGCTCGCGCGTTGGATAACTAACTAACCGTTTGAAAACGGGGCTCGGCGTAAGGCCGGCCCCGTTTTTTGTTTGAGGGATTTTCCGACCGTCCAAAAATCCACGCTCGCCCATCACCCACGTATCTCTCATCTCTCATTCGTCACTAATACGAGAGATAACAGAAAGACGAGAGATAAATATGAGAGATAACTGAGCAGCAAAGAGACAAGCAATCATGGTATTGTCTCAATACTGATTGTTCTACCAGCAAAAACATGTTTACATGAAACAGATGGCAGACATCTTATCTTTCATCTCTCAATTATCTCTAATATGAGAGATAGCAGTAAGATGAGAGATAATTACGAGAGATAACTGAGAGACGAAGGAAATCTATTCGCGGCATTCTCCGCCGGGCCGAGCGAAAGGACATGCAGATGAACGAAAACGAGCTGACCGGTCTGCTCGAGTCTTTAAGGCGCATGGGCTCGGACGATCTTAACGTCGAGGTCAAGGAGAGCGCCACGACGCTTTCCCGCGACGTATGGGAAACAGTTAGCGCATTCGCGAATACCGCTGGCGGAATTATCGTGCTCGGCGTGAGCGAGCGCGCGGGCTTTGTCCCGGTTGAGAACTTTGAGACCGAGAAGGTGCTCAACCAATTCGTAGCGGGCATGGGTGATGCCGGCGGTCGCGGAAAACTGGCCAATCCGCCCAAATACACCATTGAACGCGTGGAGCTCCAGGGCACCGTGGTTCTGGTCATCACGATTGAGGAGCTCGACCCGTCGAGCAAGCCTTGTTATGTCATAGAGCGGGGCGCTCAAGGCGGCAGCTACAAACGCATCGATGACAAAGATGTTCCGCTCTCGTCGACCGAGGTCCTGTCCTTGTCATCGTATGAACGGACGAGCCCCAGTGATCGCGATGCAGTGCCGGGCGCGGGTGTGGGCGACCTCGACGAGGCCCTGATCGACCGCACGATAGAGCGTGCTTTCTCGCTGACGCCCCGAGCTATGCACGGTGCGACGGACAAGAAAACGAAGCTGGAGCGCCTGAATTTCCTCGACTCCCAGGGCAATGTTACTAAGGCCGGGCTCCTGGCCGCGGGTGCCTATCCTCAGCAGTTCTATCCCAAGCTCTTTATCGATGTGGCGGTCTATGCCGGAACGCAGAAGGGCGCGGCGGGGTCGTTGAGGTTCATGGACCGTACGATCTGCGAGGGAACGCTGGGCGAAATGATCTCGGATGCCGTCGCGGCGGTCGCCAAGAATTTACGACGAACCTCGATGATCAAAGGCGTCTCGCGTGTCGACTCGCTGGAGATTCCCGAGGAGGTCCTGCGCGAGGCAATCGCCAACGCCGTAATCCACCGAGAATACGGAGATCGGTTCTGTGGGCAGTCGATCGCTGTTGACGTCTTTGATGACCGTATCGAGGTGACGAACCCCGGCGGCCTATACGGAGGAAAGACTCGCGAGAACCTGTTTGACGGCAGCTCCCGATGTCGCAATGCGACGCTTGTGAAGCTCATGTCGCTTGTCCCATTGCTCGACGGCGCGGGCTCGCCTGCCGAGGGTAACGGGTCGGGCATTCCAATGATGCTCGATGCCATGCGTGCGCAAGGTCTGGCCGAGCCATTGTTTTGCCCCGGTTTCGACCGGTTTAAGGTTGTCCTCTACCGAGCGAAGGTTGAGCAAATCGATCATGGCGGGGACTTAATTGTGGCGGCACTCAAACGCTACGGCGAGCTGGGGACGCGTGAGCTGGCAGAACGTACGGGGCTTACAATTTCCCAGGTTAGGTCGCGCGTCAACGCGCTCATTGCTCAAGGCGAGCTCGAGCCCACGGCGCCGGCGACGAGCCGCAACCGCAAGTATCGACTGTCGGAGCGCGTGGGATAGATGCGTTAGTGGACGAGGCGACCCAATAATCGACCCTCGATTGGCGTCCATTAAGGTAAAGCGGTTGTTGCCCAGTCGACGGTGATGCTAAAGACTCGGCTTACGCCGGCATGGCCCCGAACCCGTCTATCAGGAACAGCCTGAGAACCAGCTTGATGACATTTCCCGGTTTGACTTCTGCCGCGTCAAAGACGTGGCGCTCGGCGAGCTCGCTGCAGTATGCATAGATGTCGCGGATAAGGTCCGCGCCCGAGAGCGTAAACATGTAGCCTGCGTCCGAAAGCGCATTGGGCGCGGCAGGCAACTTGGCCATGTGACAGAACGTTTGCAGGTCGGGCGCCATAACGTTCTGGTAGTCGAGGTGGCCGTTGGCATCCTGCGCGGCAAGCTCCAATTGGCGCACAAAATCCAGCGCCGCCGCTAACACAAAGCTCGGCGTAGGCGCATTGACGTCCTGAGTGGTCGCCACAAGCCTGCCCGCCGCCTGCGTGACAAGCCAAGCGACCTCGCGCTGGCAACGCACGGCCTTGCGCGTAACCGGCTTGATGGACGAAGAAGAAACGCTTCCCTTAGGCGGATTCGAAGCAGCCATAAGACCCTCCCATGAACAATCCGGCCCAACAAGCCCGGATGAAACACGTGCTACATCAGTATACAGGGGAGTGGGGTAGCGGGGTACAAGCACGCCAGCGGCAAACCGAGAGCATCAACGATGTGCCGATCGCGGAATGAGATCTCGTAATAATTGACTCTCGGCCATATTATTGAGGGGCATGACTCGCGTTCGTATGGTTGTAGGTGCTGGCGATGAACGACATTGACCTTGCTGTTCCGTTGATGGATGGACCAAGCTATGACCGCGCCTGCAGTCTCGTGCCTTCCGAATACGTTGAGGCATGGGAGTGGTTTCTGGGTGAGGAACAGCGCGGCGGCGTTTGGACCAGCCTTCCGCACCACACCAAGGAAGATAGCCCTCAGTATCAGTACCGTTTGAGAATTGACTCGGACTTCTTTCCCGTAACGCGGGATTCAGGGATCTTCTGGCCGGGCCAGGATCGGGTGAAGCAAGATCCCAATAAGATCTTTGCGCTTTCGGTCCATAACTCTAAAAAGAGCTTCTACACCGATGTGCCTCCGCTCTATTTGGATGACGGTACGTGGGTCATTAAGTATTCGGTCCAAGCGCCAGGCGCCGTTGGTTCTCGAGACCAGAATTACAACCGTAAAATGCTCAACTGCATGGAATGTGGCGTCCCAGTCGGAGTCATATTTGCAACCGAGGTGGGCTATAAGGTGCTCGGCCTTGCGTTTGTTGAGCGGTTCGAGCCCGAAAACGGATGGTTTGTTCTGCACGGTCCTGTTCATAAAGGCGGACCGGACCCTCGTTTTGCGCCCGACATGAGTTATCTGAAGCACATACCCGTCGATATTGAGTTTGCCGGACAGGGTGTGACCGACGACGAAAAGGTCCGCTATGCGTTAAGGCGCGAGCGATTGGGGCAGCAATGGTTCCGCAAGCAGCTCGTTGCCGCCTATGATGGCCGTTGCGCGGTGTCGGACTGCGGCGTCAGCGAAGCTCTGGAGGCTGCACATATCGAGAATTACTCGGGACCCAAATCGCAGGTTGCCAGCAACGGTATTCTGCTTCGGCGCGATCTTCATTCCCTATTTGATGCTCACCTGATTTCGTTTGAGCCTGTTTGCGGCGAATATCGGCTGTGCGGATCGTACCTGCTGGATAAGACCGACTACGCTTCCTTTGCGGGTGCGACGCTAAGGCAGCCGAATGAGCGTCAGTGGCGACCCGATACGGTGTTTCTTGAGGCCCATCGCATTGAGTTCGATCGCTCGGAAAAG
The DNA here is from genome assembly GCA_905215275.1 of uncultured bacterium. Lineage (GTDB taxonomy): Bacteria > Actinomycetota > Coriobacteriia > Coriobacteriales > Coriobacteriaceae > Collinsella. The sequence goes on from CAJMPE010000014.1 coordinate 14,303, forward strand.
AAGCGTGAAAAGGCGGGGCTTCTGCCGTATTAGCGTATTTGGCTTTGGCATTCTTTGACGATCGTGTTGTTTGATCGGATCGCGTGGCGATGCAATCTCGCGCATGCCCGCCGGTGCATGCTCTTCCTGTTTTGTATAGCGAGAGGGGAGCGTGTATGAGCTGGCGAGGCGATATTGCGATGGGGAAGTACGGAAAACTGCCGTGTGCCCTTATAGACAACAATATGTTTCCGAGCGTAGAGGTTGATTGCGGGTCGTTTGTCGTCACCTGCCCTTGCTGCGGCTCGCAAATACCGTGTCTCGACATTCGGTTCATCGATGCGCGCGACAGGTTCAGCGACGAAGTGAGAAAACAGACAGGCGTTCATATGCCGGTGTATCCGGAGAAATGCCCTGTTTGTGGCCTCGATATCGTGTATGACGCCGGCGACGAGGGATAGGTGATGCGGAGGAGTTGGCTGTGAAGGCTTCTCCGTCCCTACAAATAAACCCCCTCACCGAGTTGCCTGTGGAACTCGGCGTGATGGTCGCGTGCCCAGGTAAAGAGTGCCTGGTCAAAATTGGTGCGCGCGGCTGGGATGCCAAAGACGCCGGCAACTTCGACGCGCACAAACTCCAGTGCCGGCAGCTTGTTGATGGCAGTGAGGGCAAACGGGGACGAGGGCTCCTCGAACAGATAGCGGCTGCCTTGCAGCGCGTCGCAACTGGTGCACGTGTTGCCGAGCGACGGGGCTTTGGAGGCTCGCGCGCCTACGGGCTTGTAGCCGCAGCGCTTATGAAGGTAGTCGCGGATCTCGCCCGGCACGCAGCCAAGAGCGGGCACGATGGCGAGTGCGTTGGCGTTGGCCGTGTCGATGGCAATGTACCTGGCTTCGTTGGGCGCGTGCGCGATGGCGATGCTCTCGTCGTTATCGGTTCGATAGGGAATGCCGAAGGCCGCGACCGAGGTCTCTTTGTGACACTTCCAGCACTCGCGCTTGCCCAGTACTAGATATATATACGGCGCTGAGGGGTCGGATCGGTCAACACCGGGCAGCCACTCGGCAAAGGGCTCGGGGTTGACGCCGCTGGGTACATACCAGATCTTCTTGGTCCGGTCCCATTTGGCGCCCAGCGCCTTGGCTTCTTCTTTGTGCGAAAAGGGGACATCGAGCTCGGTGCGCATGGCGGCTCCTTGGTGCTGCAGGTGCAAGTGGCTCAAGGATACCGCAGGGCGCAGACATCGCGGCGTTTTGTCGAGAAGTTGCGGCTCGGATGGGTTCGAGACGCGTTGGTCTCGGCCTCGGTGGCTATTGACGCGGTTTTGTGCATGGGCGGGGTGGTTGCTTGGGCGGTTGGAACTGCCAGCGGATTTGGCGACATAAAATAAAACAGCCCAGAGACATAGCCTCTGAGCTGCGAACATTTGGTGGGCGTTAGAAGATTTGAACTTCTGACCTCTTCCGTGTCAGGGAAGCGCTCTCCCCCTGAGCTAAACGCCCGATCAAGGGTGCGCAAGTGCGCAAGGGATAATATAACGGAGCCTGAACTCGGTGGCAAGAACATTTTTAAAAATCGCTTACATTGTGGAACTCGGGGGCTTTGTCATATCCATTTCAAAAGAGTCTGCTGCCGCGATTTGGCTGTCGACCAATGCAAAGCCATTGCGGTATCGAGCTATGGAAAGACGCCTGCGGAATTGTCCTACCGATAAGCGGACAAGCCTCCAGCTGGTGCCTTCACCGTGGTAAGGTAAGCCGAATTGTTTCCAGGCTGTTTCGGGGGAGTGGAATGAGCAAAGAGTGTGTCGAGCAGGTCGAAGGCGCAGAGGCTTCGGTGCCGATGACGGCGGCGTCCGATTTTGTCGTGCCCGAGGGAACTGACGAGCTCAGCCGCAACACCCGTCGCGCCTGGCGCGACCGTCTCAACGACGCCCAGACGCGCAAGATGATCACGGGTGTTTTAGCCACGCTTGTGGGCGGTTCGTTTTGGGGTTTCTCGGGTACCAGCGCGAGTTTTTTGTTCGATACCTACCATGTCGATACGCTGTGGCTTATGAGCATACGACAGATTCTCGCCGGCCTGCTCTTTATGGCTGTGGTTGTCACGCGCGACCGCGCACGCCTGGTCAAGCTTTGGACGACGCCCGCTGATCGCAAGCAGCTGCTGCTTTTTACCGCTTTTGGCCTGCTCTTTAACCAGTTTTGTTATCTTTCGGCCGTGCGCCTGACCAATGCCGGGACCGCGACGGTGCTCCAGTGCCTGCAGCTGGTCATCATCATGGGCTACGCCTGCGTGGTCGATCGCCGCATGCCGCGCGCTCGCGAGGCGATCGGCATTGGTCTGGCCCTCGGCGGTACCTTTTTAATCGCTACCGGCGGCGACCCTACCAGTCTGAGCATATCGCCGCTTGGCCTGGTCGCAGGCCTTATGTGTGCGGTTAGCGCCGCCTGTATGGCGGTGATTCCCGCCAAGATTCTGTCCGAATACGGCAGCCCTATTGTTACGGGTTCGGCTATGCTTACGGCGGGTGTCGTTTCGAGCGTCTTTGTGCAGCCGTGGGCTCATATGCCGGCCCTCGATACTGCTGCCGTCGAAGCGCTCGCGGTGTTTGTGATCGTGGGCTCTTTCCTGGCGTATATGCTGTATATGCAGGGCGTTAAGGATATCGGCTCGGTGCGTGCGAGCCTCATCGGAACCGTGGAGCCGGTCTCGGCGACCATCACCAGCGCCGTTATGCTGGGCACGGTATTTTTGCCGACCGACCTTATCGGCTTTGCCATGATTATCGTAATGATGTTTTTAACGGTGTAGCCCCTGCGGTTGCTTTAAAGGATAATGGGCTGGCGGCGCGTTGCTTTGGCGGCGCGCCTTTGTCTATAGAGAGGACCTCTTATGAAGTACTTTGGCACCGACGGATTTCGCGGCGAGGCCAACGTTGGGCTGACGGTAGAGCACGCTTATAAGATCGGCCGCTTTGTGGGCTGGTATTACGGCGCCAACCGCGAGCGCAAGGCACGCGTGATCGTGGGCAAGGACACGCGTCGCTCGAGCTACATGTTCGAGGCGGCGCTGGTGAGTGGCCTGGTCGCGAGCGGTGCGGACGCATATATGCTGCACGTGATCCCGACGCCGGGCGTGGCGCATCAGACCGTGGAGGGCTGCTTCGATTGCGGCATCATGATTAGCGCGAGCCACAACCCGTTTTGCGATAACGGCATCAAGCTCGTCAACAGCGACGGCTTCAAAATGGACGAGGACGTGCTGGAACTCATCGAGGATTACATCGATGGCAAGGGCGAGGTGCCGCTGGCCACGGGCAACCAGATCGGTGCCACGGTGGACTATATGCAGGGCCGCAACCGCTATATTGCCTCGCTCATCGCGAGCGCGAACTTTTCGCTGCAGGGCGTCAAGATCGGCTTGGACTGCGCCAACGGCTCGGCGTCCTCGGTGGCCAAGCCGGTGTTCGACGCGCTGGGCGCCGATGTGCGCGTGATCAACGCCGCGCCCGACGGATTTAACATCAATGTGGACTGTGGCTCCACGCATATGGAGCGCCTACAGCGCCACGTAGTGGAGCAGGGCCTGGACGTGGGCTTTGCCTACGACGGCGATGCCGACCGCTGCCTGGCCGTGGACGAGCGCGGCCGTGTGGTCGACGGCGATCAGATCCTGTACGTGTGCGGCGTGTACCTGAACAAGCACGGTCGCCTTTCGGGCGGTACCGTGGTGCCGACGATCGCCAGCAACTTTGGCCTGGTCAAGTCGCTGGAGCTTGCCGGTCTGAGTGCCGTGACCAGCGGCGTGGGCGACCGTCACGTGTACGCCAAGATGCGCGAGGGCGGCTACAGCCTGGGCGGCGAGCAGACGGGCCACACGATCTTTGGCGATATCGAGCGCACGGGCGACGGCATTATGACCTCGCTGCGCGTGATGGAAGTGATTCGCGCCGAGCGCGAGACACTCTCGCAGCTCACGGCTCCGTGCAAGCTGCTGCCGCAAGCGCAGGTTGCCGTGCGCGTGGCCGATAAGGACGCTGCGCTTGAGAACATGGGCGTGCAGAACGCGATCGCCGAGGCCGAGGCCGCGCTGGCGGGCGAGGGCCGCGTGCTCGTGCGCAAGAGCGGAACCGAGTCGGTGAT
>CAJMPE010000015.1 GCA_905215275.1 uncultured bacterium
CGCATTTCGGTTACTAGGTCTGCAAGGTCGGCGAGGGGCAGCAAGCCACGGCCGGTGAACACGAGCTCCGTGGTGGTTGGTTTCATCGCGATCAACGCTTCGACATCTTCGCGCGTCACAAAGCCCCGTCGCATGGCTTCTCCCAGCTCATCCAAGATCAGCACGTCGACCTGGCTAATCTGCTCGCGCGCCAGCTCCATGATCTGTGCGGCACAGGCTTCGGGCGTGTCGCGGTCGGCTTGTACGATGCGTAGCCCCAATCGAGGTGCTGCGTCATGTTCGGCACAGTGCAGCTTCTTGGCAAACTGAAGCATGAGCACGTTAAGTCCATAGCCCGTGGCGCGCAGCGCGAGGCCCAGCGCAGCCGTCGTCTTGCCCTTGCCGTCGCCCGTATAGATTTGAACCTTGCCGACTTCCAGTGATGCCATCTCTGTCCTTTCGTGCCCGGCGTCGGTTTATCGCCGTCCGGGTTGGGTATTCTAGAAAACATTATCAACCCCAGTAGATGGAGTTCAAGCAGATGGAGATGGATGACAACAAACGTAGACGGAATATGATCCTCTACGTGCTCATCGCCTTCGTCGTCTACCTCGTGCTCTCGACCGTACTGTTCCCCAACATCGGTCACACGCAGCAGATTACGAAGACCGATTACTCGACGTTTGTCAAAGCGCTCGATAAGAAGAGTGTCGACAAGGTCGAGTACAACACGGACGATTACACGATTTATTACACCAAGAAGGGCGAGGACGAGAACATCGCCTACAAGACGACCGGTGTGCCGAATGACGCGGGCTTTACCGATCGCGTGCTTGAATCTGGCGCCTCGCTTGAGTCGGTTGTTCCCGATAAGAACTCGGGCCTGATGACCTACTACTTGCTCACCCTCATTCTTCCCATAGCCATCTTCTTCCTGATCGGCTGGTGGCTCAACCGCCGCATGAAGAAGGCCATGGGCGATGACGGTCCGTCGATGAACTTTGGCGGCGGTGGTTTTGGCGGCGGCGGACTGGGTAAGTCCGGCGCGCGCGTGATCGCCTCCAAGGACGTGGGCGTGACCTTTAAGGATGTCGCCGGCCAGGAAGAGGCCAAGGAGTCCCTCAAGGAGGTCGTCGACTTTCTGGAGAAGCCGCAGCGCTACGAGGAAATCGGCGCCAAGCTGCCGCGCGGTGCTCTTCTTGTCGGCCCTCCGGGTACCGGTAAGACCCTGCTTGCCAAGGCCGTTGCCGGCGAGGCGGGCGTGCCGTTCTTTAGTATTTCGGGTTCTGAGTTTGTTGAGATGTTTGTCGGCCGCGGCGCCGCCAAGGTGCGCGATCTGTTTAAGCAGGCCAAGGAAAAGGCCCCGTGTATCGTGTTCATCGACGAGATCGATACCATCGGCAAGAAGCGCGATGGCGGTGGCTTTAGCGGCAACGATGAGCGTGAGCAGACGCTCAACCAGCTGCTGACCGAGATGGACGGCTTCGATAACCACAAGGGTATTGTCGTTCTCGCTGCTACCAACCGTCCCGACAGCCTTGATCCGGCCCTGTTGCGCCCCGGTCGTTTTGACCGCCGCATCCCCGTTGAGCTGCCCGACCTGACCGGCCGTAAGAACATTCTTGAGCTGCACGCCAAGAGCGTGAAGACGCAGCCGCCGATCGACCTGACCGCGATTGCCCGCGCAACGCCCGGTGCCTCGGGCGCCGACCTGGCCAATATCATCAACGAGGGCGCCCTGCGTGCCGTCCGCGAGGGTCGCAAGCGCGCCACGCAGGACGATTTTGAGGAGTCGGTGGAGGTCGTCATCGCGGGTCAGCAGCGTAAGTCCACGGTGCTGTCCGACCATGAGAAGCAGGTCGTTTCTTACCACGAGATCGGCCATGCCATCGTTGCTGCCCGCCAGAAGGGCTCTGCGCCGGTCACGAAGATCACTATCGTGCCGCGCACGAGCGGTGCTTTGGGCTACACCATGCAGGTTGAGGAGGACGAGCGCTTCCTGACCACGCGCCAGGAGGTTCTGGACAAGCTCGCCGTCTATTGCGGTGGCCGTGCAGCCGAGGAGCTCATCTTTGGCGAGATGACGACCGGCGCTGCCAACGATATCGAGCAGGCCACCAAACTCGCCCGCAACATGGTGACGCGCTTTGGTATGTCCGATGAGTTTGGCATGATGGCGCTCGGTACCGTTCAGAATGCGTACCTCAACCAGGACACGTCGCTCACCTGCGCCCCCGGTACGGCCGAGCGCGTGGACGCGATTGTCGCCAAGCTGATCGAGGATGCGCACGACCGCGCCCTGCAGATCCTGAAGGAGAACAAGTTTAAGCTCCACGAGCTGGCTCGTTACCTGTACAAGAAGGAGACGATCACGGGCGAGGAGTTTATGAATCTCCTCACGCGCGAGAATCCGCTGATGCCAAAGCAGCAGTAATTGATGCCAAAGCAGCAGTAATACTGGTTGCGCAGTGTCAATCGCCCCATTTGAGTGCCCATCTCAAATGGGGCGTTTTGCGTGGGGAGTGTTGTATATGAAGATCGTGGTGAGCGCCTGTTTAATGGGCGAGAGCTGCAAGTATAACGGGCTCGACAACTACCATCGCGAGCTGGTCGAGGCATGCGAGCTCACGGGGACCGAGGTCCTCTTGGTGTGTCCTGAGGTCTTTGGGGGTCTGCCCACGCCGCGCAAGCCGTCCGAGATTGTGAACGGCGAGGTTCGTACCTGCGAGGGCATCTCGGTTGATCGCGAATTTCGCCTGGGTGCCCAACGTGCGCTCGATATGTGCGAGCAGGCGGGCGGTCCGTCCGAGATCGCCGCGTGCATTTTGCAGGACCGCAGCCCCTCTTGTGGCGTAGGCCGTATCTACGACGGAACCTTCAGCGGCACGCTCACTCCGGGCAACGGTGTTTTCGTCGACCTGCTCCTGCGCCACGGGTACCGCGTGATTCCGGCTAACGAGTTCGATCCCAGCATGTTGGAGCAATAATAAACCACCACAAAGGTGCCTGTCCCCTTTGTGGTGGTTTTGGGCCAGTCCTAGAGCGTGTGGCCGTAGGCGTTTGCGGCCTTGATGGCGGCGGCGAACTTCTCGTCGGTGAAGGGCTCGGGGTTTCCCTGCTTCCACTCGTTGGTGGCGTGTGCGAACTCGCACAGGGCCGGGATATCAGCCTCGGAAAGCCCGACCTGCTCAAGCGTCACGGGCAGGCCCATCTGCTTGTTAAAGGCGGCGTAGCGCTTAAGGTTCTCGGTGTCTCCCGTATAGGCAAACAGCACGAGCACGCCCAGACTCACGACCTCGCCGTGCAGGTAGGTGCCCTCACGCGGAATGCTGCACGTGGCGTTGTAGAACGCATGTGCCACGCTCGAGTTGTAGTAGTAATCGTTTTGGTTGGTCAGGTTGGAGACGTAGCCCGTGTTGACCACGATGTCGAGCGCGATCTGCTTGACGGCTTCGCTCGACAGGTCCTGGTGCACGTCCTCAAGCCCCTGGACGCCATAGGTAAACAGCGGCTCGGAGCAGGTGTGGGCGAGTGCCAGGCCTAGACCGGCGGTGTGCTCCAGGTTGCCGGCGCTCGTGGCGTACTCGACCTCGGGCTGCTTAGACAGGGCATCACCCACGCCGGCCCAGAAGTACTCTGCCGGAGCCTCGGCGATGATCTTGGGATTGATGAAGATGTGCGCGGGGCGGTTGGGGTACGAATAGCCCTCGAGCGAGCCATCGTCGTTGTAGACAACGGCAATGGCTGTCGCGGCCGAGCAGTTGGAGCAGATCGTCGGCACGGTAAAGACGATCTTCTTGAGCTCGATAGCTGCGGTCTTCACGGTGTCGAGTGCCTTGCCGCCGCCGCATGCGATAAGCACGTCAGCTTCCTGGCAGGCAGGGGAATTCACGACCTTGGCGATATTGGCACGCGTACTGTTGGTGCCGTAGACGCGCGTCTCGAGAATTTCGACGTCGGTACCCGCCAGCGCAGCTTCGATACCGGGAAGTGCTGCGGCCAGTGCCCGCTTGCCACCGATGATCGCGACCTTCTTCGCGCCGTACTCGGCCAGCGCGCCGGGCAGCTCGTCAAAGCAATCCTCGCCAACGGTGTAGTCGCTCATTCCAATCGTGCGCATAGCAACCTTCTTTCGTTCGATAAAGTGCTTTCAGGTATTTTGCTCCAAGAGAAGGTCCACAGCCGCGAGAAATTTCGAACGTATAAAACCAGTGTTGAGGGTTTTTCGCCGGCGCGGAACGTGCTAGCATACTCCGCATAAGCGTTGATGGGGACGAGTAGTCGGCCGTCCGCATGCTACAGAGAGCGGGGAGCGCTGAGAACCCGTGCATGCGACCGATGAAAATCACCCCGGAGCTGCGGTCCCAACGGACGTGCCGCGCAGGTTCGTCTTAGTAGACATCGCCGAGATGGTCGTCGATACAGACCAGCCGAGTAACGGATGCGAGCGCGCGGCGACGCGAGCGAGGGCATCTAAGCTGGGTGGTTAAGCGAAGAGCTTTTACGGGCAGACTGCCCGTTTTGTGGCGCTTCGTCCCAGCTTGTAGGGACGGGCGCTTTTTTGGTGCCCAGAGGGCGTGCGCGCCCATGACAAGAAAGGGGTACCGTGGCAAACGAGTACAAGCAGACGATGAATCTGCCCAAAACCGGATTTCCCATGCGTGCCGGTCTTTCCAAGTCCGAGCCCAAGCGACTCAAGGACTGGCAGGACAACAAGGTCTACGAGCAAGTTCTAAAGAAGAACGCGGGTCACAAGAAGTTCGTGCTGCACGACGGCCCTCCGTACGCCAACGGCCCGATCCACATCGGCCACGCCATGAACAAGATCTCTAAGGACATGATCAACCGTTACTGGATGATGCAGGGCTGCGAAGTTCCCTATGTCCCCGGTTGGGACTGCCACGGTCAGCCGATTGAGCATAAGGTCGAGGAGAAGCTCGGCACCGAGAAGTTCAACCAGACCTCCACGGCTAAGATCCGCGAGCTTTGCAACAAGTTCGCTGTCGAGAACATCGAGCTCCAGAAGGCTGGCTTCCGTCGCCTTGGCGTGCTTGGCGACTGGGACAACCCGTATCTGACGCTCTATCACCAGCATGACGCCGCCGACATTGAGGTCTTCAAGGCTATGTTCGACAAGGGCATGATCTATCGCGGCCACAAGCCCGTCCACTGGTGCAAGCACTGCCACACCGCGCTGGCCGAGGCCGAGATCGAGTACTCCGACGAGACGAGCCCCTCTATCTTCGTTCGCTTTGAGATGACCTCCAATCCTGCCGGCCTCGAGAACTTCGACGGCCCGGTCGACTTTATCATCTGGACGACCACCCCGTGGACCATCCCCTCCGACCAGGCAGTTTCCCTCAAGCCCGGCGCCGCTTACGTCGCCGTTGAGCACGACGGTCGCGCCGAGGTCATGCTCGAGGACCTGGCTCCCAAGTGCTGCGAGGAGTTTGGCTGGGAGTACACCCCGGTCATGGTCGACGGCAAGCCCTATGTGGTTCCCGCCGAGACCTTCCACCACATCCACTACAAGCAGCCGATCTTCGACGGTGTCGAGGGCGTGGCGCTGCTGGCCGATTACGTCGGTGTCGACGACGGTACCGGTATTGTCCACAACTCGCCCGGCCACGGTGTTGACGACTACTTTGCCTGCCTCAAGGAGGGCATCACCGACATCTGCATGCCGGTCGATGACGACGGCAAGTTCTACACCGGTGAGGAGTTTGGCACCGGTGGCCCCTTCAGCGGTATGGATACCGATGAGGCCAACCCGCACATCATCGAGTTCCTGCGCGAGCGCGGAACCCTGGTCCTCGAGAAGAAGATCACGCACAGCTATCCGCACTGCTGGCGCTGTAAGCACCCGGTGCTCTTCCGTGCTACCGACCAGTGGTTTGTCTCGATGGACAAGACCGGTTTGCGCGAGCAGGCTGGCAAGGAGGTCCGCGAGAACGTCAAGTGGTATCCGGCCCACGCGGCAAACCGCATTGGCGCCATGGTCGAGCAGCGCCCCGACTGGTGCATCAGCCGTCAGCGCAACTGGGGCGTGCCTATCCCCAGCTACACCTGTGCCGACTGCGGCGAGAAGGTCATGAACGACGCCACGCTCGACGCCGTCATCAAGCTCTTCCACGAGAAGGGCTCCGACGCCTGGTTCACCGACGCTCCCGAGAGCTACCTGGGCGAGGCCTGCGTCTGCCCCAAGTGCGGCGGCCATCACCTTAAGGCCGATAAGGACATCCTCGACGTGTGGTGGGACTCCGGCGTCTCTTGGAAGGCCGTCTGTGAGTATCGCCCCGAGCTTGAGTACCCGGCGGATGTGTACCTCGAGGGCTCCGACCAGCACCGCGGTTGGTTCCAGAGCTCGCTGCTCACCTCGGTGGGCGCCAACGGTCACGCTCCGTACAAGGCGGTCGTCTCGCAGGGCTTCACCCTCGACGGCCAGGGCCGTAAGATGTCCAAGTCGCTCGGCAACGTCATCGACCCCAACAAGGTCTGCGACGAGATGGGCGCCGACATCATCCGTCTGTGGGTTGCGTCCGTCGATACCAGCTCCGACGTGTCCATCGACCACGAGATTCTTGCTCGTACGTCCGATGCCTACCGTCGTTTCCGCAACACGCTGCGCTTCCTGCTCTCCGAGCTCGAGGGTCAGTTTGAGCCTGAGACCGACGGTGTCGCCTTTGCCGACCTGCTGCCGCTCGACAAGCTCATGGTTGCCCGTCTGACCCAGGTTCAGGCCGAGGTCGACGATGCCTACGCCAGCTACGAGTTCCCGCGCGCCTACCGTGCGCTTTACGACTTCGTGGTTACCGAGCTCTCCAACGTGTACCTCGACGCCCTGAAGGATCGTCTGTACTGCGACAAGCCCGGTTCGCTCGAGCGCCGTAGCGCCCAGACCGTACTTGCCGAGCTCTTCTCGATGCTCATGCGCGACCTGCAGCCGATCCTGTCCTACACGGTCGACGAGGCCATGGCCTATGCGCCTGCCGGCTGCGTCGACCACCAGAAGTACGCCGCGCTGCTCGATTGGTACAAGTTGCCCATCACGCTCGACGAGGCCAATGAGTTCGAGGGCGTGCTCGAGGCTTCGCTCGAGCTCCGTAGCGCCGTGACCAAGGCCCTTGAGGATGCCCGCTCCGCTGGCACCTTCACTAAGAGCCAGCAGGTCCGCGTCAAGGCGGTCGTTCCCGCCGAGATGTATGCGCTGCTGACCGGCGACAAGGCCGTCGACCTCGCCGAGTTCTACATCGTCTCCGATGTTGAGCTGACCCAGGGCGAGGAGCTCTCCGTTGCCATCGAGGCTGCCGAGGGCGAGTGCTGCGACCGTTGCTGGAACTACCGCACCACCGTCGGCGAGTACAACGGCCACGCTCATATTTGCAAGCGCTGCGCCGATGCTTTGTAGGTTACGGCGTTCGTAGAACGCCGTAACCTACCGACGCTGCAAACGCCCCTAAGCGGCAATCTGACGTTCAATCGTCGGTCGCGTACCAAAGTACGCTTCCCTCCTCTTTCACGTCACCTTGCTCGCTTAGGGACGTTTTCGCTGTTGGTGACGATAACGCGGCGTTTCCATTGCTGGAGCTAGAGGCTTTCTTTCGACTTGCGTTTTTAGTCGAAAGCTATTAAGCGACATTCCGTTATTCGGAATGCCGCTTTCGTTTTTAGCTGGTTATTTCGCTTGCGTTGGTGGATATGTCGTGCGTTCTGCTTATGGCAATATAAGATGGATTATTGCGTAAACGGAATTTGATTATCTGAGGGTAGGGGATTGATTTGGGTCGTGCTGGGGATATGACGCCGCCTTTGCGTTGGCGGTTGGGTGTTGCTGGTGGGGTAGCGCTCGTTGTGCTGCTTGTCGACCAGCTGACCAAGCTTGCGGTTCGTGCCGTGGGCGATGCTCTGCATGTGACTGTTATCCCCGGTGTCATCGACTTTATGTTTGTCCGCAATATCGGCGCTGCCTTTAGTATGGGTGAGGGGCATGGCATCGCGTTTGCCGTGCTGGCGTTGGCGGTCATTATCGCTATTGCCGTGTACCTCGTTCGTGCACCCCAGCTCGCCCATCTTGAGGTTGTGGGCATGGCGATGGTTGCGGGCGGTGCTTTCGGCAACGCTATCGATCGTTTGGCCTTTGGCTTCGTGACCGATTTTATTGCCACCACCTTCATCGACTTCCCTGTCTTCAATGTGGCCGATATCGGCATTACCTTGGGCGTCGTGCTCGCCCTCTTTGGCTATATGTTCTTGAGCCCCGCGGCCCGTGAGGTCGATGCGACCGCCGAGCTTAACGCTCGTGACGAGGCCCGCGCCAAGCGCAAGGCTAAACAACGTGGGGAGCGTGCCCGCAAGATTCGCGAAAGGAATGAGCGCTAATGGCCGACATCCATATTCTCGTTGCCGACGATTCCGCTGGTCAGCGTCTTGACGCCTATCTGGGCGCCAACGATGGCTGTCCCACGCGCTCTGCCTGCGCGCATCTGATCGAGGGAGGCGCCGTGGCCGTCAACGGCGAGACCTGCCTGTCAAAAAAGTATGCCGTGCGCTCCGGTGACCGCATCTCGGTCGACCTGCCCGAGCCGCACGATCCTACTGATGTGATTCCCGAGGCCATTCCCCTCGATATCCGTTACGAGGACGACTACCTCATCGTGCTCTCCAAGCAGCGCGGCCTGGTGTGCCATCCCGCCCATGGCCACGAGAGCGGCACCCTTGCAAACGCTCTGGTCTACCACTGCGGTATCGATCATCTTGGTACCGTGCAGGGTGAGGACCGCCCCGGCATCGTGCATCGCCTGGATCGCGATACCTCGGGCCTTATGCTCGCGGCAAAAGACGACGACACCCAGCGCGCGCTTCAAAATCTTATCCGCACGCGCACGCTCGACCGTCGCTATATCACGCTCGTTCACGGTCACATCGCCATGGACGAGGGCACTATCAACACCGGTATCGCCCGATCGACGCGCGACCGCGTCAAGATGGCGGTTTCCGATGACCCCTTTGCGCGTCAGGCCATCACGACCTTCAAGGTGCTCGAGCGCTTTGATTCCACGCGTTTCGACGACGGCTACACGCTCGTCGAGTGCCACCTGTTTACCGGTCGCACGCATCAGATTCGTGTGCACATGCGCCATATCAACCATGCCTGCGTGGGCGACCCGCTCTACGGCAAGTGTGATACGCGTGCCGATCTGGGTCTGACCAGGCAGTTCCTCCATTCTTGGCGCGTCGCATTCGACCATCCCGTGACGGGGGAGCGCATTGAGTGCCGTGATGAGCTGCCGTGGGATCTTGCGGCGGTTCTGGATGATCTGGCCCCGCGTTCGCTCGGCCGCACTGCCGCTGGCGACGACATCGTCCCGCAGCTCGGCCTGCTCGAAGCCTAGCCGGTATTAGGTGGTTTCTTGAACTCGGTAAGCCTGCGGTAAGATATACGATTGTTTACGTAACGCGTTCCTGGGAGCCTGCATGCTCGCCTTTTTACAAACCAACACACCCATCGTGATTTTCAACCAGATTGTCGTCACGCTGCTCACGGTCTGCTTTCTGTACCAGGTGGTCTTCTTTGTCATCGGCGCTCTTCGTGGCGAGGTCGCGCCTCCCAAGGCCAAAAAACTCCACCGGTACGCCTTCTTTATCGCGGCGCATAACGAGGAGGCCGTTATCGCCAATCTTGTTCGCTCCATCAAGGACCAGGATTATCCGTCCGAGCTCATCGAGGTCTTTGTGGTCGCCGATGCCTGTACCGATAACACGGCACAGCTCGCGCGCGAGGCGGGCGCCATCGTCTATGAGCGCAATGACCTGGCCCGTAAGGGCAAGAGCTGGGTCATGGACTTTGGTTTCGATCGCATTCTCAACGAGTATCCCGATACGTTTGAGGGCTACTTTATCTTCGATGCCGACAATGTTATCTCCCGCGATTACGTCTCCAAGATGAATGATGCCTTTGACCAGGGCTTCCATGTGGTCACGAGCTATCGCAATTCCAAGAACTTCGGCAGCTCGTGGATCTCTGCGGCCAACGCCACCTGGTATCTGCGTGAGGCCCGCTTCCTTAACAACGCGCGTAACATCTGCAAGACGTCTTGCGCCGTCTCGGGTTCGGGCTACCTCATCTCCGCAAGCGTTATCGAGGGCATGCACGGTTGGCAGTTCCATACGCTGACCGAAGACATCCAGTTCACCACGTTCTGCGCCATTCACGGCATTCGCATCGGTTATGCGCCGGCGGAGTTCTTTGACGAGCAGCCCGTGACGTTTAAGGCGTCCTGGAAACAGCGCATGCGTTGGACCAAGGGCTTCTACCAGGTGTTCTTTACCTACGGTAAACATCTGGTCAAATCGACGTTTTGCTATCATCGCTTTGCCGCATATGACATGTTTATGACCATCGCTCCGGGCATGTTACTGTCCCTGATCTCCATGCTCGCCAATGCGACCTTCCTCATCGTGGGCGGGCTTTCGCACGGCTTCTTGGCCACCGAGGTCGAGATGCAGGCTTGTGCCGCCTCACTCATTATGACTTTCGCCATGATGTACCAGACCTTCTTTATCCTGGCGCTGCTCACGACCATTTTCGAGTACAAGCACATTCATTGCGCGCAAAAGTGGCGTTTGTTGACTAACCTGTTTACCTTCCCGATCTTTATGTTCAGCTATATCCCCATCACGGTGGCTGCACTGTTCCTAAAGGTCGACTGGGTCCCGACGCAGCACGCCGTCAACGTTACCCTCGACGAGGTCATGCAAGGCGCCAAATAACCACCATCAAAACCACCACAAAGGGGGCAGGCGCCTTTGTGGTGGTTTTTGCTTTTGAGAGGGCTGTCCCGGGAGGTGTCCTGTGGTCTATATCCCATTTTGGATCTGCGTCTTTGCCGGCGCGGCGATTGATGCCCGTGAGCGACGCTTTCCCAATGAGCTTGCCGGCGCGTGTGCGGTGGCGGCGTTTGCGGGCGTGTGGCTGGATGCGGGCTTGAACACGGCACTTGACCACGCTGGCCTTGCGGTCATCGTGTACCTTTCTCTTGTGCTGACTGAGTCGCTTTGGCGGCGCCTCCGTCAAGCCACGGGCATCGGCATGGGAGATGCCAAGGCACTCTTCGCGCTTTGCACGCTCGACCCTATGGGCGGCATCGTGGCATTTGCCGTCGCGCTCCTGGCCCTTGCCCTCTCTTGCCTCTTCACAAAATCGCGCTCCCTGCCTTTGCTGCCGTTTTTGGTGCCGATTTTTGCCATAATCGAGGTCGTGGGCTGCACATTGTAACCGATTGTGCATCCTTCTTAAGGAGCATGCCATGACAACTAATCAAGAAACGGCCGTCATTAAGGCGCGCATGGACCGTATTCCCTCGGCGTTATCGCCCGAACTGGTCGAGCGCATTGCCGCAGATCGTGCTTCGGGCTATGTCAACCCGTACCGTTGCGACGATGACCAGGTCATCCGTCGCGTTGATCGAGCCGCAGACGAGGGCACGCTCATGCGTCCGGCGTTTATGCGCGATACCGAAAAGATTCTTCATCTTCCGGCGTACACTCGCTATGCCGGCAAAACACAGGTCTTCAGTTTTCGCAGCAACGACGACCTGTCGCGTCGTGGCCTGCACGTGCAGCTTGTCTCGCGCATCGCACGCGATATCGGCCGCGCCCTGGGGCTTAACTGCGACCTGATCGAGGCGATTGGCCTGGGCCACGACTTGGGCCACACGCCCTTTGGCCATGCCGGTGAGCGATTTCTCAACGATATCTATCACGAGCGCACGGGTCGTTATTTTTTCCATAACGTGCAGTCGGTCCGCGTGCTCGATGCGCTGTATGGCCGCAACGTGTCGCTCCAGACGCTCGACGGCGTCCTGTGCCATAACGGCGAGTACGAGCAACGTGTTTTTGAGCTTTCGGACATG
Source organism: uncultured bacterium (assembly GCA_905215275.1). Lineage (GTDB taxonomy): Bacteria > Actinomycetota > Coriobacteriia > Coriobacteriales > Coriobacteriaceae > Collinsella. The sequence continues at coordinate 11,892 of CAJMPE010000015.1, forward strand.
AGTTCCTTTGACCAGTTCGACCGAACTGTCGAGGATTGCATTGCCACTGGCTATAGCGCGATTGAGCACCTGCGTCCCATGACGCTCGAGGGCTGCGTGGTTCGCATCTCGGATATCCTTGCCTACGTTGGGCGCGATCGCCAAGACGCCATTGCGGCAGGCCTTCTGTCACCTGACGCGTTTGACGATGATCTGGGCGGAGGATACAACAGCTGGATTCTCACGCATGCCTCCATCGATATCGTCGAGCACAGCTATGGCAAGCCACGCATCGAGATGAGCGAGGACCTGTTTGAGGAGATCCGCCGAGCCAAGCGCGAGAACTACGAGAAGATCTATAGCAAGGGCGGCATTGAAGGCGACTCCGAAGCGGAGCTGCGCGAGGCCTTCGAAAAGCTCTACGACCGTTGCCTGCAGGATATAAACGAGGGTGACGAGTCCTCCTACATCTTTAAGCACCATATTTCGCGTATTGAGCAGCAGCTTTCCTATTATGGCCGCACCTATGCTTGGCAGGACGCCAAGGATCAAGCGGTGGTGGATTACATCGCGAGCATGACGGACGGCTATTTCTGCGAGCTGACGAGCAAGCTATTCCCTGGTCTGGAGTTTCCGCACCGCACCTATATTAACGAACGGTAGTTCGTATCCTTTAGGTATACTGTTGGTCAACAACGATTTTGATTGATGCACGGGATGGCTATGGACGACCTTTTTTCTGCCTCGACGCGCGAGCGCTCTTTTCAGAATGCCCCGCTTGCGGTGCGTATGCGCCCCAATTCGCTCGACGAGTATGTGGGCCAGCAAAAGGCCGTCGGTAAGGGCTCGTGGCTGCGCGCCGCGATTGAGCATGACGTGCTGTCGAGCGTGATTCTGTACGGCCCGGCCGGTACGGGCAAGACGACGCTGGCGCATATTATCGCCAACCATACCAAGAGTGAGTTTGTCGAGGTCAGCGCCGTCACGGGTACCGTGAAGGACCTGCGTCGCGTGATCGACGAGGCAAAGACGCGCCTGAATACGTATGACCGCCGTACCATCTTGTTCATCGACGAGATTCACCGTTTTTCGAAGTCGCAGCAGGATGCGCTTTTGCATGCGGTTGAGAACCGTACCGTCATTATGATTGGCGCCACGACCGAGAACCCTTACTTCGAGGTCAACTCCGCACTGTTGTCGCGTGGGCGCGTGGTAGAGCTTGATCACCTGAAGGACGAGGATATCGCCACGCTCATTGAGCGTGCGCTCGAGGCGCCGCAGGGTTTGGGTGGCAAGTTTTCGGCCGATGAGGATACGGTTAAGACCATCTGCACGCTGGCTGCGGGCGATGCACGCTCGGCTCTGACGACGCTCGAGCTGGCAAGTGAGATCGCCGTGACGCGCCCTGATACCGAGGGTACGCCTGCACCGACGGCGGGGGAGCGCTATCCCATTACCGTGGATGACGTAAAGATTGCCAATCCGCGTCGTGGCTTTACCTATGACAAAAACGGCGACATGCACTACGACATCATTAGTGCGTTTATTAAGTCCATGCGCGGCAGCGACCCCGATGCCACCATCTATTGGCTTGCGCGCATGATCGATGCGGGGGAGGACCCCAAGTTTATCGCCCGACGCATCATGATCCATGCTTCCGAAGACGTCGGTAACGCCGATCCGCAGGCCCTGCTTATAGCGCACGCTGCGTTTAAATCTGCCGAGGTCATTGGGTATCCCGAGTGTCGTATTAACCTGGCTCAGGCTGCACTCTATGTGTGCCTGGCGCCCAAGTCCAACGCGTGCGAGGCTTCGATCGATGCGGCGCTGGCCGATATCCATAGCAGTGGCTTGCGTGAGGTGCCGAGCTATCTGCGCGATCGTCATCGCCCAGGCAGCGATGAATATGGTGTGTACAAGTATCCACATGATTATCCCGAAGGCTGGGTCGATCAGCGCTATTTGCCCGAGGGGCTGGAGCGCGGCGCGTTCTGGCAGCCTGCGGGCCGCGGTTGGGAAGAGTGGCGTGTGGAGCAAAGCGAACGCGACCGTAGCGGGAATGCTCCGAAGTAACTGCTGATTATTTTGCCCCAGGATCTCACGCTTGGCATGTTCGGTCCCCTTTGGGGTACCATGAACAGCGTCTGTATTTCGATTCCTTTGGGAGGCTTGTATGAGTCCCATTCAAATCGCCCTGCTGCTGCTTGCTGTTGTCGGCGTGTGGGCCGTCGTTGAGCTTGCACTCACACTGCGTAAGACTCGCACCGTCGTTGACTCGCTCGATAAGACCGTGAGCGACCTTAACAATACGCTTGCCGAGGCACAGCCCGTGGTGGCAAAGCTCGACGGCGCTGTCGATGAGCTCACCCCCGCGCTGGCACAGGTTGAGCCGCTCCTCAAGTCGAGCAAGACTGCCGTTGATGCCCTGACGTCCAACCTCGTTGAGGTTGAGGCGGTCGTTCGCGACATCTCCGAGGTCACGGGCAGCGTGGCCGAGGCCAGCAATGCCGTATCGAGCGTGACTGATTCTGCTGCTGGCGCCGTGCAGAAGCTCTTCAATAAGGTGAAGGCTCCTGCAGCCGACGCCGATCGCAAGCTCGCCGCTGCCGCCGCCGAGGCCGAGCAGCCTACTGAGCGCGTTCTGATTGGCGATGACGATGCCGCTGCTGACGACGATGATGTTCAGAAGCCCGCTGCTAAGCCTGCTCAGTATTACACCTATACGCCTGCCGAGACCTCCGAGGAGTCCTGCGATGAGTAGCGAAGCAACCTGCCCCATTACGCTGAGCGTTGCCGGTGATCCGCGTCTCGCGCGCTTGGTGCGCATGACGGCCGCCAACGTCGGCGCCCTGTGCTCTATGTCCGTCGATCGCATCGAGGATATCCGCATGGCTGCCGAGGAAGCCTTCATCTTTGGGTGCACCGCGGTCGACTGCGACGACATCACGATCAATTTCGATGTGGACGAATCTCACGTCGGCATGACCTTTTCCTTTGGGGAACAGGCCACCGTCGACGAGGATGACCAGGCTACTGTGTATGCCGAGCTCATTCTTGCAAGCGTGTGCGATTCCTACGAAAAGACTGCGGCGCCCCTAACGCTTTCCCTCGACCTCAAGGCGGATATCTAATATGACCGAACGTTCCCGGAGCGGTAAGACCGCTTGGGACAAGGAGAAAACCCGCGAGCTGTTTCGTCGTTATAAGGAGACCGGTGATCCGGATGCCCGCGAGCAGCTCGTCATGTCCCATATGAATCTGGTAAGGTTTCTTGCCAACAAATTTAAGAACCGCGGCGAGCCGCTCGATGCCCTTTTGCAGGTCGGCTATTTGGGCCTGCTCAAGGCTATCGACCGGTTTGACCCTGAACGCGGACTTGAGTTCACGACGTTTGCCACGCCCACCATCTTGGGCGAGATTAAGCGCCACTTCCGCGACAAGGGCTGGAGTGTGCGCGTGCCGCGTCGTCTGCAGGAGCTCTCGGCCAAGGTCAACCAGGCTACCGATAAGCTCACCAACGAGCTGCAGCGTTCGCCCAAGGTTGAGGAAATCGCCGAATACCTGGACGTGACCGTCGACGAGGTGCTCGAAGCCATGGAGTCGTCCTCGGCCTACACCTCGGTGCCCATCGAGGCCCCCGGTGCGTCCGATTCCGATGATGCGCCTTCGATTCTCGATCGCTATGCCGACGACGACAACGAGCTCGACTTTACCGATGACCGCCTGGTAATCGAGGAAGCCATCCGCGATTTCTCGCCGCGCGAGCGCGAGGTTATCGAGCTGCGCTTCGTTAAGGGCATGACCCAGATCGAGATTGCCAAGAAGCTTGGCATCTCGCAGGTGCAGGTCTCGCGCCTGCTGCGCCGTACCCTTAAGAAGATTCAAGATAAGATTGACCCCGACGGAGTGATGATTCGTTCATGAGTGAGCACCCCCAACAAATCGACCGCACGCTTCGCGATACCCGCATTCTGACGCTGCGCATTTGGGGCGTCGTCGGCTGCATTGTCATCGCTGCCGTCATCTTTAACCTTATGGGCATCCTGGCACCGGTCATCGAGTTTCTCGCTGTCGGTTCCATCATCGCTTTTGTGATGTCTCCGATCACCAACTGGCTCGAGCATCACGGCGTCGGACGTGGCCTCGGTTCGCTCATCGCACTCATTGTGGTTGTTGCCGTGCTCGTCGGCGTCGTCTGCATCCTATCGCCTATTTTGCTCGGTCAAATCATGGAAGTCCTGAGCCGCCTGCCCGAGCAGCTTCGTGTTGCGGGTGGCGATCTCAACGAGATGCTCTCGCACGCTAAGACGCTCAACAACACGCCGCTCAAGGAGTATCTGGACGACAATCTTTCTTCGTTGGTTACCGTAGCGTCCAAGTACGTCTCGCAAATCGCTGCTGAGCTCGGCCGCGGTGTGTTTCCGCTCATTACCAACACGGCCTCGCAGCTGTTCGTCATCTTCCTGGGTCTGGTGCTTGCCTACTGGCTTGCCTGCGATTATCCCCGCATGCACCACGAGGTCTGCACCATCATCGGGCAGGAAAAGGAGACCTCGTACCGCTTTATGGTGGCCATCCTTTCGCGTTCGGTCGGCGGCTACATGCGTGGCATGGTCATCACATCGATCTGTGGCGGTTTTCTTGCCTTTATTGGTTTTACGATCATCGGCCATCCGTATGCAGCACTCATGGCTATCTTTACCGGCATTATGCATTTGGTTCCGGTTGTCGGTCCCTGGGTGAGCGCGGCGATCGCCACGGTGCTCGGGTTTATGTTCAGCCCTATGCTGGCGTTATGGACGCTTGTCGTGACCATGGTGGCTCAAAACGTCACCGATAATGTCATTTCGCCTAAGGTCATGCAGAGCTCGGTGCAGGTGCATCCCGTTATGAGCCTGACGGCTCTCGTTATCGGTTCGGCACTCATGGGTCCCATCGGCATGGTTATCGCCATTCCGCTGTGCGCGGCCCTCAAGGGCATCTTCGTCTACTACTTTGAGAACGAGACCGGCCGTCAGCTCGTGGCATACGACGGCGCCGTGTTTAAGGGCACTCCGTATCGCGATACCGAGGGTAACCCAGTTGCCGCCTACGACGCGCTTGGCGACGATACGTTCATCTATGAGTCCGAGCTCATCGGCAACGAGACCGCGCCCGAGGCCCAGGCCATGCCCAAGCCCGAGCTCGATAATCCCTGGATTAAGCTCTCAGGCCTGCAGCCCGACGCGACGGGCTTCTTTAAAAACCCCTTTGCCAAGGACGACGACACAAGCTCTGACGACGACACCAAAACCGGCATCGACGGCTCCATGGACGATTCGGATTCCAAATAGGCCCTGTTAGCGTTTCTTGATGTTGTAAATAACAATAAACGCGATCAAAGCGATTGATAAGGGGCCAGCCACATAGAAAAAGATGGCGTCAATTGCGCTTAGGGTGTAATACGCTTTATCGGCAGATGTTACTGCGTACAATGCGTAGCCAAATCTCGGCTGGTTCACATACCAGCTCGAGTAAGCGAAGATTGCTAAAAGGGCTACTGAGGTTAGTGCATTCACGACAAACCGTTTGCTATTCATCGATCGCTCCTTCCGGACGATTCTTATATGCAATTATACCGAAATCATTTTTTTTCAAAGTATTTGACAGGCCTAAATAACGTGCACTTTCGCTGGAGGGTCGCTGTTTGGCGGCCCTCTTTTTTGCACAGGCGCGGTGGGATGGTAATATCGTTACGTTTGAACTGTTTCGATGTGAAACCGAGGAGATTCCCTCTATGAGTGCTGACTACCCGTCAATGACTACGGCCGAGATCCGCTCCAAGTTCCTCAACTTCTTTGAGGAGCGCGGTCTTAAGCTCTATCCTTCTTCGTCCCTCGTCCCCGACGATCCTTCGCTGCTGCTTGCCAACGCCGGCATGAACCAGTTTAAGGAGTACTACCAGGGCAAGAAGACCATGAAGGAGATCGGCGCGATCTCCTGCCAGAAGTGCGTCCGCACCAACGACATCGACTGCATCGGCGAGGACGGCCGTCACCTGTCGTTCTTCGAGATGCTCGGCGATTTCTCTTTTGGCGGCGTCTCCAAGGAGCAGGCTTGCGCCTGGGCCTTTGAGCTCATCACCAAGGAGTTCAAGCTGCCGCTCGACCGCCTGTACTTTACCGTCTTTACCGAGGACGATGAGACCCATGACGTGTGGCGCTCCCTGGGCGTTGCCGAGGACCACATCTCCCGCTTGGGCGAGGACGACAACTTCTGGGCCGCTGGCCCCACCGGCCCCTGCGGTCCGTGCTCCGAGATCTACTTTGACATGGGCGAGGAGGTCGGTTGCGGCAGCCCC
>CAJMPE010000016.1 GCA_905215275.1 uncultured bacterium
TCGCGTGCGGCAGCGACCATGCGGTCCTTGATGCCCTCGACGAGTTTGCTCATTATCTCTCCTCTTAATTGTTGGACTCGACGGTTGCGGCGGTGTCGACCGCGTCCTCGAGCTGTAGGTTCAATAGCTTCATGCCGTATTCCGGCACGTTGATATCGATGGGTTGGCCGTACAGGTCACCAGGGCGCACAAAAGCGAGCACCGTCATAATGCGCGCCATGGCCTCGGGCGATTCGGTGAGCCCGCGCTCAAACCAGCGCTGAATCATGCCGACCTCGGCACTCACGACGTAGGTGACGTAGTAGTCAAAGAACGTGCCCAGCGCCAGGCCCAAAATGCCCGTCTGTGCACGCGGCACCACAGCCTCGCGCGCGGTGTCGATGATCCTTTTAATGAAGGCCTGGTCGCCGCCCGGACCCAGCAGCGCACCGATTAAGTCGCGGTTGGCCGCAAGATAACGCAGCAGCTCAACCGAACCGGGCGCCGGCTCGAGCTCATCGATGTTGTGATAGAGATCGGGCAGCTGAGCTGCGGTGATGAGCTCAATGCGCTCACGGATCTCGGCCAGCAAGCCGTCCTCGATTTGATTGATAAAGTCGGGGATATCGCGGTAGTGCGAATAGAACGTGCGGCGCGTAAGGCCGGCACGCTCGGTGAGCGATGCGACGTTAATGCGCGAAAGGTCGCCGCTTTCGGCAAGCTCGCTGGCAAGTGCCTGGCGAAGGGCACGCTGCGAGCGAAGGGACCGGCGATCGCATTTCTCGAGCTGGGACAAGCGTCCTCCTTGTTACTCAGCCTGTGCGCTATTGCACAGTGCGAGTATTATTGCACACCGTGTGCATCAACACGTAAAGGCAATATTTTGGATGTGACAGGGACTGCCCCCTTGTCACATTCCATTCTCTCCTGGTCCCGTTAATGGGACTAGCAATCGCCGCGTCCGTTTCATCATGCCGGTAACAATCGATAAGGAGGCCGACATGAACAATCAGGCAAGCGATGGCATCACCGATGCCGGCAAAGACCTCGTCCTCAGCTGCATCAAAAGCCAAGAGCTGCGAGACCACATGCGCAAATACCTATACTGGCCGGTGCCAATCATCGCCGGCTCACTTAAGACGCTTGATGAAAAGCGCACCATGCTCGAGCAACTCCGCAAGGAGGTTTCGCCGGAGCTGGTCGAAGATATCGATTCGCATCTCGCCCAGCTCAACAGCGCACTCGATATGCTCCACAACATCGAGCGCGACCGCGGAATCCTCCTACTGCACGTCATAGTCTACAACGAGGAAGAGCGCGACGCCGACGCCCTCGATGGCCCCTTCCCCACCGCATCGTGGGAGGCCGCGCAGGCGCTCATGAAGCGCTACATCGAAGAGTATCCTGAAGACGACTGGTCCGAATCGTACTGGAAGATCGACCTATACACCTCGGAAGACCTGCACGAGCACCAAACGGCGCAGTCCTCCCTGGCGTTTGCGGCAACCAAGGATGGCGAGCTTATATTTCTCCGCGATCAGCGCAATAACCGCACTCGCAAATCGTATGTCGAAAGCGCCTGGCGAAACGAGAGCAGGAGGTTCTGCAACAGCAACGAACCCATCTACACGCCGTGGGCACCGGGCGACATCCTCAAAATCGACGGTCGCCCCTTCGACCACGGGCCTCGCTTTGCCATTGTGCTCGAAAACGACTACGAGCACACGCTCCGGGGACAGATCTGGTGCGCAGGGCCCAGCAAAGATCACGGCGTTAAGGAGGGTTCGCTTTCATCCGGCACTTTCAGCGACAGTCTCTTGGACCCCTTCATCCCCTCCGCCCTCTACACCGCCGAGCGCTACACCGGCGAGCTACCGGACGACTGCGCTTTTATGCTCGAGCTTTCGCAGAAGCTGCACGACAACCCCGACTACGGCAAGCAGTGGTCCGAAGGCGCGGTCGGACATGACTGCCTTCAGCCGTATCGCAAGCCCGCCAGCCAAAGCGAGCTGGACATTCGTCCGGACATCTTTGAGTTTTTGGACTCGCACAGCATTAAGGAGCATCTTCAACGAATCAACTACGAGCTCACCACGCCCGTAGCGGCTTTTATCGTCAATTGCTCGCATAAAGCAACGCTACAGCAAAAGCTCGAAGGCTGGCAAAAGATCATCGACAATATGCCCAATTGCGCCATGAGCCGCAGAAACGACACGGTCAACATCCCGGACTTCCATGCCTTTCTGCGCAATGTCATCAGGCAGGAGCAAAGAAAGCTCGCGCACTTTAAAAGGACAGACGGCCAGAGTCTGTATTTCTTTGATGACTACTCATGGGACCGGCGCGGGCAGGGCGGTTGTCTTTACGGCCCGTACAGCAGTTATCAAAAGTGCTTCGATGCAACCTGGAAAGAGCTCGACGGTGACGATCCCAAAGCCATCAGGATCACTCGTCGTCCCATCGACCCAGACGAAGACCACTATGCCGACGACATGGTCTTACTCAATACGAACGGCGAAGTAATGTCTTGCGATTACCGCAACAAAAGCGAGTGGGACGAGGCGGGCACCGCCAGCGATTTCGAGGACATGTGGTTTGATATCCCAACGCCCTTCCATGCCGGAGACATCGTCTGCAACCTCCAACGCCCCGACGAGCCGATGGTGCTGTTTGACCTGCAAACTTGGGGATCCGAACGAGTTGACAAAGAGCTGGCCTCCTCCGTCTACAAAGAGCGCCTCGTGCAAAAGGCTGACAAGCTATTGCGTTGGCACCGATATGACGGCGACACCAGCGACATGTACGCCTACGGGTGTCAAGTCTCATCCGCCTTGCATTTCCCCTTCTATATTGGGGAGCCTGAGGGCTTTCTTTTGGACATTGACTATTATCGTGGGCCGCTCAAGTCGGAGGAGCGAATCCTCTACGGCGTCAGGGCGTATATCAAAGGCGACCTAGCAGTTGACTCGCTCGCCGCGATGGCGAGCACATGCGAGCTGCAAGCACTGGCGGAGAAAAAGGCACGCGGCTTCGAGGACGCCGACAGTTGGCTCAAGGACCGATACCCGGAGCTGTTCGATGCGACGATAGACCCTTTGCTAAAGGGAGATAATACCGGTTGCTAGGATTAAGGGGTCAACGCCTCAGCGGCGGTGACCCCTTCTGTTACGCTTCGATATGCCGTTTATCGGCACGTCAGCGGTACCATTCCTCCAAATTGCGCGACCATGCGTATTCCCAAGTGATTTCTGCGGGAGGTTCGGCGATTTGAAGATAGGCCTCCCACATGAGCATGGCTATTTTCTTGAACGGAAGAAATCCGCACGCTCCGCCGAACGCGGGAACCACGATTCGCTGACGCGAAGTTCGCATCGCCTCTATAAGCGTTGTCCTCATGCATTGATAGACAACCAAAGGGTCAACGATGGGAGTGGGGACCCGCATGGTCGGAGTGTGTATGAGCAGAATGTCCTCGTGCCCGGGAATTGGAACTGAAAAGCTCGTACCAACCGGCTGCTCTCCGTAAAACCGCTCCATAATAACCGTTCGCACTCGTTCGGCAAGCTCCGGTCCATACTTATCGGTTATCGCTAGGTCGTAATTGCCATCCATCAAGCCATATGAGTTCGCCGGCGATACGACGGCATCGATTTCAGGCTGCTGTTCGACAAACGCCTTAAAATCACAGCAATGCACCGCAATGCCTCTGTAGCCCCTAAATGTGTCCTCCCAGGCCTCCGCCATACCGGCGCTATTCGTCACAAGATCCAGCATCATATTCTCCATGGCAATCCTTTCAGTACGCGCACACCCATGTACCAGTGCATTTCCAGAAGTATGTTTGACGTGAGATTCATATCAGACCCGTTAATGGGACTAAAAATCACAACCTCTGACGGATGCTAACCGCAACGACCGAATTGGAGGTTGCTATGGACAGCCAAGCAGATACCGTGATCACCGATGCCGGCAGGGAGCTCGTTTGCAGTTGCATCAAGGACGATGAGCTGCGTGCTCATATGTTCAAACACATGGGAATGGCAGATGGCTCCCTCTGTAGAATCATCGGCGGCTCCCTCAAGACGCTCGACGAAAAACGAGCCATGCTCGAGCAGCTCCGCAAAGAGGTCTCATCGGATTACGCCGAGGCGATCGACTCCGGCCTTGACCAGCTCAACAGCGCGCTCGATATGCTTTACAACGTTGACCGCGACCACGGCATCCTTCTAATCTCCGGCATGTTTTACAGTAAAGAGGAGCGTGGGCACGACACCTTTGATGGCCCCTTCCCCGTTACCTCTTGGGATGCCGCTCAAACCCTTATGAAGCAATACGTCAATGACGACCCCGATGAAGATTGGTCCGAATCATTCTGGCAGATTAAGCTCTATACCGCCGAAGACTTACACGACCGCCCGCGCGCTCAAGCCTCGCTGATATTCGCCGCGACCATGACGGGCGATTTGGTCTTTTTGAGCGACCGCCGGAATCAGCGGACTCCGCATCAAAGCATCGATCACTTGCCGTGGAACAATAGCAAGAACTTCTGCGCCAATGGTGAGGTCTTCTACACTCCCTGGTCCCCCGGCGACATCATCAAGATCGATAGTCGGCCCTTCGACCACGGTCCCCGTTTCGCCATCGTGCTCGAAGACGACTACGATAGTTCGTTCAAAGGCCAGGTTTGGTGCGCCTATCCGAGCAAAATCTACGGCGTTGAGGAAGGCAATCTCCGCTTGAGGGATTTCACGGACGGCTTCCTCGACGACTTCACACCCTCTGCGCTCTACACCGCCGAACGCTATATCGGCGACTTGCCCGATGATTGCTCCTTTATGCTCGAACTCTCGAAAAAGCTGCGCGATGACCCCAGCTACGGCAAACAATGGTCGGACGGATCGGTCGTACACGACTGCCTGCAGCCATACCGCATATCGGCCGGCGCCGGCGCCAACGCCATACGTTCGGACATTCTCGAGTTTCTCGACTCACCCGACATCAAGGAACACTTAAAGGACATCAGCTACGAGCCCACCACACCCGAGGCGGCGTTCATCGTCGACCGTTCGAGCGAAAAGACGCTGCAACAGAAGATCGAGGCCTGGCAAAAGATTCTCGAAAACATGCCCAATTGTGCGATGAGCAGGCGATACGGCACGTTCAATATCCCCAACTTCCATGTCTTTCTCCGCGACGTCATCAAATGGGAACGCAAGATAATTGCCCAGTTCAAACAGCCTGGCAAGCACATGTATTTCTTTGAGGACAAGACGGGAAGTCCCCATGAGAGCGGGTGCAATTATGGCCCCTACACCAGCTACGAAAAATGTTTCGAGGCAATCTGGAATGAGCTTGAGGAGGAGAATCCTACCTCGATTGAAGTAACACGCCGCCCGATCGATCCGGACGAAGACTACTATGCCGCCGATAAGCTCATGCTCGACGCAAATGGCAAGGTCATGGATTGCCAGCTGCGTTGCATCGACAAAGAACGCGAGGGCGAAGACCCCACTTTCGCTTTTGAGTTGATGTGGTTTGACATCCCGACGCCATTCCACGCCGGCGACATCATTTGTCGTCACGGCGACCCTGGCGACCCCATGCTGCTCCTCAATATGCAGACATGGACCACACAGCGGGTCATAGACGAGCTTCCGCCTTCCACCTACAGGGAGGGCGCTGCAAAAAAGGCCGATGACCTGCTCAGGCACCATCGGCAAAATGGCGATACGAGCGACATGTACGCCTACGGCTGTCAGATTGAATATCCCCTGGAGTACCCCGTCTATATCGGAGAGCCGAGTTGTTTTCTTCTCGATATGGAATACTGCCGTACCCCGCTCAAGCCGGAGGCGAGAATTCTGTACGGCGTGCGGGCATATCTCGACGGCAATCTGGGTCTTGACTCACTTATTGCGCTATCAAGTCTTTTCGAGCTGCAGGCGCTGGTCAAGAAAAAAGCCGAGCGGCTTGAAGGGGAAGACGGCTGGCTCAAGACCCGCTATCCGGAGCTGTTCGATGACACGATAGCCCCGCCGGCACGATTCAAAACAAAGAGGAGCTAGCCATGGACATCTTGGATTTCGTCGACTCCCGGGACATTCGGGAGCACCTGCGTAGCATCGATTTTCGGCCTAGCACCGTCGAAGCCGCCTATCTCGTTTGGTTTTCGAAGACCGCTACGCTCGAGCATAAGTGCGAAGCCTGGCAGGAGATCGCCCGAACCATGCCCAATTGTTCGCTGGAGGCAACCCATGCCGGTCTTGGAAGGCCGGCCATCCCTGATTTCCATGCCTTCTTGCGCTGGACAATCGATTACAACAAACGGTGCGTCGATGCGTTTACGAGTGGGACGGGCTACGTTTATCAGTATGAAGAGGAGATTGTGCCCGACGGGCAACTTTGCGGGGCCCTCGGCGCGCCATTCAGCTGTTATGAGAAATGTGCCGAGGCGTTGCGCGGTGATGATGAACTGGCGAGCCGTCCAGAGGCACGCGCACGCATCACCCGGTGCCCGCTCGATATCGATGAAGCTCATCGCCGGGAAGATTGGCTCATGGTGAACGGCAAAGGCGAGGTTCTTTCCGTCTATTGTCCTTCCGCCGGCCCCGTTGAGAACGATTGGGAGATCGCATTCGAGTTCATCTGGGTCGATATCCCCACGCCGTTTCACACCGGCGACATCGTCTGGACGCCGCAAGGCAGTGCCCGTGAGCCGTTCACGTTGTTCGATCTGTCCACGTGGGACCGGACAAAGCTTGAGGCAGAGCTTCGGCAGGCAGACCGTTCTGACGAATGGCTTGATCATGCGCAGCAACGCCTCGAGCACTATCGCCATGCAGGGGATATCAGCAACATGCGTGCCACTGGCTGCTCGATTACCTACAACGAGACGTTTCCCCTCTACATCGGCGAGCCAGACCCGCTTTACCTGAATCTTGAGTACTATCGCAAACCACTCGAAGACGAGCAGCGAATTTTAATCGCCGCCCAGGCCTACCTGCGCGGCGACCTGTATGTCGACTCACTCATCGCGTTTATCGACACCATAAGGATGGAGTCCAAGGCAAAGCGCAACCTAGAAGAGCTGCGTCTTGATCAGGCGCCGCTCAAGGAAAAGTATCCGCAGTTATTTGAATAGAGGTCGTCATGTCCGAATCCACGAGGGGCTACGCCGATAACCCGGAGACTATCGTGCACAAAGAAATAATCAACCTGATCGAATCTCCGGAGCTGCGAGAGCATTTGCTGCATAATCCGCAGCTCCTGAGTGGTGATCATTACACGCAAATCATCGGTGGCGCATCGATAGAAATCAACCGTAAACGGAAGATGCTCAGCAGGCTGGTTGCTGCCGAGCGCAGCTCGTCAGGCGAAACCTTTGATTGGTACGGACCAGAGATTTGTATCGACTACATCGATGATTGCCTGAACGCGCTAAAGGCCGTCGACGGAAACAGGAAAGTGCTGCTTATTAGCGAAATTAGCTTTGTCGACGACGAGGTGGGATCCGCTATCACGCATGGCCCCTTCCCCGTAGCATCGTGGCAGGCCGCCCTTACGGCAATGAAGGCATACGCGGACAAGTGGAGCGAAATGACAGATCTATCGTCCTCATACTGGATGATCGAGCTGTTCAACCTTGTCAACGAGCCGAGCTGTTCATATCCATACGACGGCTTTCTGCAGCCGGACTACACTTACTACGCCAATGCCGCCGGCGAAATTCAATACATCTGCAGGGAAGAAGAGGGCGAATGTGGTGAGGTGCTCGACTGCATTGTGGGTGGAATCTTTGGCCCGTGGTTCAAGGGGGCATATGTCGACCTGCCCACGCCGTACAGAAAGGGCGACACTCTTGAGATCGACTGCCGGCCATGGGCGCCGGGACCTTGCTATTGCCTGGTAGCAAACTCGAAATTGGACTGTCTGTATCCCGATGGCGATGGGCAGATCAGATGTGGCTCTATCCCCTACGGCAGCTGCTTTGCCGGATGGGCGCATACGAACTTGATGTTGTCGCCCGTGTTCAGGGCAAAGAAAGTGACACAGCCCTTGCCGGAAGAATGCACGGCATTGCAAGAGATCAAGCTGGACCGGATAGATGACTTGCTAGAAGAGTGCACCGACAACAAAGAAGAAGAACCCGGCTGGTTGGATATATATCGGCATCGCTCGCGTTGACGGAAGATGCGGAAAACCGCAGCGATCCCCATCAGCAAGTCTTGCCCATATCTCAATTCAGCATTCGAATCTTCATAGATACGAAAAAGGCCGTGCCCAAACCAGGCACGGCCCAAGAACGTGAATCAGAATATCTTTGGGCGAAGTGAAAGCATCTTGAGCCGCCCAAGTTCTGCACATAATGTCGAACTTGAGCGGGGCTTTCCCATTGCCAATCGACGCTAATCTTAGCGACGATTTATTTCATCTTATCCTTTGCCCTGTCAAGACGACTGCCCTTGAAGAAATACCAAATCATCAGGTCGACTTCATGGAAGCCAATATCTGGGGCGGAGCCGTTATTTGAACCAACCGTCTGGTTTTCCTGCTTTCGCCACTCATTGATACCATCAACGATATGGCTGTAAAGGTCGAGGTATCCCAGGTAGCCCCGAGCGACCTGGGCGTCAGCGTTTTCAACATCCTCATCGGGCGTGGCAACCAGTTTATTAATCGTACCTCTAATCCATGCGTATCGGTTTCCATAGCGGCTCAATGGAGTGTCATTGTATTTTTTACACCATTCGTTAAGCCACTCACTCTCATTGCTACCGTAATCAATATAAGCATCCGCATAATAAGGAAGCATTGTGCCGACAACCGTGTCATAGATGCAGAAGTTGTCCGTATCATAGATATAAGAGCCGTTCACCTCACGCCTGCTTAGATTGCGACAGCCATGGTGGCAAAACTTTGTTGCAAAGGAAAAATTACTTCGATTGCATTTAAGGTCGCTAGGGTCCTCTTCCGGCAATAGTCTATAAGTCATATTTGTTGTAGCGCGCGCGATGCTGGCAACGAGATTCGCTCGGAACTCAAAGTCTTTTTCCAACAGGCTAGACGCCAGTTTATTATTATTCGCATACTGGCTCACAAGATATGCGGCAGTTATAAGTGTTCCGCCAGTAAGCTCGGCTTCGCCCTCATCCCCCTTTTCACCACTACCGCCTTGCGGATCCTCTTTGATTTCGCAAAGCCGTTTGAGCTCGGCATTCATCTTGCCCATTAGCTTATCTTGGTCACCCTTTACCGTTACTGCAGCCAAGTGCGTCGAATTCATCTTATTAGTAAAATAAACAGCCTCCCGGATGGCGCAGGCGTCGCCGTTCGAGGCATCCACATACTTGTCGTGAATTGTGCCCTGATCAATCCATGTGTAATTCGAATCGTTATTTACGAGACCGTTCACAAAGGCGATGTTCTTATCGCTAAAAACCGGAAAACCGCTCTGGTCTAAATCAAACTCGTAATACTTATCCGGATGAAGCGAAGCCTCAATGGAAGAAACGATTCGCCTAACGTTCCGATCTTTACGCGTTGTCATTGGACGTTCCTTTCTGAATCTGGCAGAAGCCCGCTCGCCTTTGTCCTCATTTGATGGTAATTCTTAACCCGCTTAAACGCATCTTCTTGGCTGTTGAGCGGTCATTTTCTGCTGGTAGACGCACTGCTGGCCGAGCAGTTGTTACTTGCTATAACCTCAACCGAAGACTCGTGCGCAGGACGGCTCCATGCCATCGGAGCTCATGCGGACCAGGGCATCTGCATTGCAGTGGCCTCCGCGAATACCGCGTCATTGTCTCGGCTCCCAGCAACAAAGCAACCTGCTAAGATCGCCGACGTCGGGCTGAGCATGTTGCGTAAGTCGCGCAGGACAGCGTTTATCGGACGGTTGTCGTCGAGCATTTCGAGTCCGTCGATTACGACCACGATGTTCTCTAGTACTGCTCTATTCCACGTCTGGTCGCCGAGCAACCAACTTGTTACAAGGTCCATGGTCATGTTGTCTTCGGCAAAGATGCCCAGGTTGCGCTGCTTGAGGCGCATCGTTGCGCGGATTGTCTCAACCTGTTGCTCCTCAGGATCTTCCGATCCTTTGTCGCCCATCTCAGCTCGAATAAGCCGAGTAATCGCGTCCTCTTCACGCTCCCAAATCGGCACGTAGAGCACGGCGCATCGCTCACTCAGGCGCAAGGCCGCATGTGCCAACACGTTCGAAACTTCTTCATGCGCGCCGCCAATCACGCTGAGCTTGCCCAGCCCAATGCCGCCACCTAGGGCATCATCGACCGGCATACCGGTCTTCAACACACAAGGAGTTTCGAAAAGCGACGTCTCCATACCACGGTCGAGTCCAGAAGCCAGTCGATTGCGAAACCCGCTGAAGTCAAAGCCCTCGTCATCACGCTCTCCACGATTCCCGCCGCACCGATTCGCGGACGGCGGTATCACACCCGAAAAGCCCATCATCTCGCCCATGCTCACAGTGCGTCCAATTCGGTCGTCCCTGGAGTCCATCTTTAGCGTCATCGCAACCCTCCTAACGCCTACCGCGCTTACCAGTAGCCTTAAAATTCCAAATCGGCTTAAGCCGGTGAATGACATCGACCGTCGGGTCCATGAGTCTCAGTACATCATCCGCAGGCTTATACGCTTCGGGCGACTCATCGAGCGTCGTCTCGCATGCGCTCGGACAGTAGATGCCGGCATCGCGCATCTCGTTAACGAACGACCTGGTATCGAGCGTTTGGAACGCTTTGGTGCGGCTCATCGCACGACCCGTCCCGTGCGGCGCCGAGCAGTTCCAGTCCTCGTTTCCCTTGCCGCGTGCAATAACGGCACCGTCGCGCATGTTGAACGGAATCAGCACTATCTCGCCTGCATGAGCGCTAATGGCGCCCTTGCGAATCATGCCGCCTTCCGAGATGTAGTTGTGCATGGTGGTAAAGCCGTCTCCGTCGAGTCGAATTCCCGTACGCTCAACAATCTGCGCGACAATCGCCTTGCGGTTCTGATTCGAGAAGCGTTGGCAGTTATGCATATCGACGAGATACTCGGCAGAAAGATCTCCCACGAGATACTTAAGCTCGTCGGGGATATCTGCCGTGCACGTCTTCTGCGCCAGCGCCTGATGGTGCTCCGCTGTCTGCTTGCCCATGTTGCGCGAGCCGGTGTGCACGACCAGATATTGGCACCCATCCTCGTCCTCGTCGAGTTCAATGAAGTGGTTGCCGCCGCCCAGCGTGCCCATGGAGCGCTCAACCTTGCGTTTATCCTGCAGCCAATCACGCGACTCCATGGCAAAGTCCGCGAGTACGCAGGCAGGATCGTGATGAAGGCAAAAGCCCGTGGGCACCGCACGCTTCACATCGCGATTGAACTGAATGAGGTCGTCGCGCGCAATGGTTTCCGCAAGCGGCACACAGTACATCCCACATCCGATGTCGACCCCCACCAGGTTGGGAATCACCTTGTCGCCCAAATTTGCCGTAAAGCCAATCACGCAGCCCTTGCCCTTATGGGCATCGGGCATGATGCGGATCTTGGCGCCTTCAAACGCCGGGCAGCTAGAAATCTCCTCGATCTGCTTCTTGGTTGAATCCTCAAGATTCTCGGCAAAGACTTTGATGTCTGTCATCGCATTTCTCCTGTTCTGATTCTTGTAAACCGGAACCGGCCCAAGCCAACAGAGTGCATGTCACACCAACCAGCCAAACCGCCGATCTTCGTTTAACCACCTTTCGCCCTATTCGGGCTCTTATTGCTGCGAATACTACGGTCGCGCGGGCTACAATGAGTCCCAATAACGGGTCTTGTTTTAAATCTCCGGTTGGTACGATGCCGGCGAAAGGAGACAACGTGGCGAACAGACCAAATCAAAAGCTCAGGCTTCTGTTCCTGCTTAAAACCTTGATGGAAAAGACCGACAGCACGCACGGGCTCACGACGCAGCAGATCATCGAGGAACTCGCCTATCACGATCTCGAGGCCGAACGCAAGGCTATCTATCGCGATCTGCAAACGCTTCGCGACTTTGGGCTCGATGTTGACCAGCGTGGCGGCAAGAAATGGGCGCTGGTCTCACGCCCGCTCGACCTGCAAGAGCTCATCATGCTTGTCGATGCCGTGCAGAGTTCGCCGTTTTTGACCGATGAGTTGACTGACCACCTCATCGGCAAGCTGCAGAGCCTCGCCAGCCTGGGCGAACGCGAGCTTATGCACAAGCGCGTCGACGTGCCTTCGCGCGTGAAGATGCAAAACTCCGATGCCCTGCTCAACATCGACTTGATTCAGCAGGCTATGCGCGAAAAACGCAAGATTCGGTTTCGTTACTTCCACTACGACGCCGCCAAGCAAAAGGCCCTTAATCATGACGGAAAGGCCTACGAGCTCACACCCGTACGCCTCATCTACTCCGACGAACTCTATTACATGATTGGATTTAGAGATAAATGGGCTAATGCCGGCTCGGGTCATCAGCCGTTCACGCCCTACCGCGTCGATCGTATGCTCGACGTTGCGGTGTCCGAAGAGTCCGCGACCAAAGATCCGCGCATCGCGGGCTATGTGCTCGAAGATCACGTCTCTCCATCATTCGGCGTATATGCAGCCAACAAAACCACCGTGGTGCTGGAACTCGATGACCGTGCGATGAACCCGCTCATCGACAAGTTCGGGCTCGACGCCGTTGTGTTTGAGAACCAGGATGGGCGTCTGTTGGCTACCGTCAAAGCTCCGCTGTCGCCGCAGTTCTTTGGCTGGCTTTTACAGCTCAGCACCTTCATTAAAATCGTTCAACCTCAAAGTGCCATCGATACGTATCTCGACTATCTCGATAGCACGCGTGCGCTCTACCAGGAAGACAGGTAATACTGCCATGAACATGACCCCCAAATTCAACGTATCGTTCGAGCGCCTGAATCCCGAACAGTGCGAGGCCGTCGAATGCCTAGATGGTCCGCTGCTCGTCATTGCCGGTCCCGGCACCGGCACGACGCAGCTACTGAGCCTACGCGCGGCGAACATCCTGGCCAAGCGCGATGCCGCCCCGCGCAACATCCTCTGCCTCACCTATACCGAGGCGGGCGCGGAAGCCATGCGCAAACGCCTGATTGAGCTCATTGGGCGCGACGCCTACGGCATTGAAGTCAGCACGTTTCACGGATTTGCGAGCAGCATCAGGTCGCGCTTTCCCGAGTTTTTCACACGCCCTGCGACCGACACGCTTGTTACCAGCTTGCACCAGCAAGAGATTTTTGATCGGCTGCTCAAATCGCTGCCCTTTGGTTCTCCGTTAGGCGGAGGGTCACCTGATATGCCTGCGCAAAACATCGGTAAGATGATCGGCTTTGTCTCCAAAATCAAGCGCAGTGGCCTGGACTACGACACGCTGAGCGCCATCGCACAGCAGAATATCGACGCCGCTGCCTGGCTCAGCAAGCATTCCGAGCTGCTTACGCTCGTCTGCGGAAGGGCAAGTGCCACGTTGGCCGAACGCTTTGAAGAAGAGGTCGAGCGTGTCTGCGCCATGGCGCCCACATCGCTCACCCGCCCAATCGGCTGTCCTGCCGGCACGTATGTACCGTACATTCTTGAGTTGCGCGGCACCGTTCGCCGCACCGAACTTATTGATGAGAAGGGAAAGTCGTCGGGGTACACCAAGGTGCGCGATGCCTTCTTTGGAGGCAGCAACTCTCAGGGGCGCACGTTTAAGATTGCGGAGCAGAGCGAGCGACTTAAGGCCGCTTGCGACGTCGCGCGTCGCTACCAGGATGAGCTCGACCAGCATCATCTCTACGATTACGACGATATGATCGGCGACTTTGTTAACGCCGTCGAGCACAACGACGCGCTACGTCAAGTGCTCCAGGACACCTATACCTATACCCAAGTTGACGAGTTCCAGGACACCAATGGTGCCCAGATGCGCATCATCGAGCTGCTCTGCGACGGCGTTGATGCGCCCAATATCATGGCCGTCGGCGATGACGATCAGGCCATCATGCGTTTTCAGGGCGCCACAATCGAATGTGCCAACCAATTTGCGGCCGAGTTCTCGCCCCGGAACATCGTGCTCAAGACCAATTACCGCTCCACGCCCGCCATCGTTGAGCTTGGTCAAGCTATCGCCCAGCAAATCGAATACCGACTCGATGCCAGCTCGAATAAGTCAATCGAAGCCTTTAAGCCTCAAGGCGATCAGGTCAGCTTTAGCGAGAGCGTCTACACCGGCAAAGCCGAGGAATACGCCGCCGTTGCCGCGAGCATTAGGCAGAGGATTGATGCTGGCTACCTCGATGACTGCGAAGATCCCAATGAAGGAATTGCAGTCATCTCTGCCAAACACGCCGCATTGCGCTCGCTGATTCCCTTCCTCGTTAAGGAGAACGTGCCGTTTTCGTATCGCGAGCGGCAGAATCTCTTTGCCTCCGAGCGTATGCAGACGACGTTGGCACTGTTGCGTTGCGTTACTGCGCTTGCCCGCGGGCAAAAAGGACTGGCAAGCAGCTATCTCCCCCAGATCATTTGCGCCACCGAGCTGGGCGGAGATCATCCGTCATCCGTGGCGTTTGCGCTCAACGCCAAGCGTGAGCATCGCGGCGACTGGATGGCCGCCATGCACGAGAGCGATAACGTCCGCGTCAAAGAACTGTACGACGGCCTTATGCAGTGGACGGCCGAAGCCAGCGCCTCCCCTGTCAGGCCACTGCTCTTTAGAATTGTCGAACGCAGCCTTGGCTATTATCAGGATTGCAAGGAACAAGATCCGCTGGGCGCAACCGAATTCAATGCCGGCATCCGCGCCCTGCTCACCTTTGCCGAAGGTGAAATGGGAGACGCGCGCCGTATGGGACGTGCGCTTCGCCTGCCCGATATTGTCGACAAGCTCGATGCCGCTCAAAAGTTTGGCGTGAGTATCGACGCATCGATCGACCTCGGCACGTCGGGAGCTGTTCGCCTCACCAGCGCCCATAGCTCTAAGGGCCTGGAATTCGACTGCGTCTACCTGCTCGATGCCGACGACTCCACTTGGCACAAAGGCGCCGGCGGCATGAGTCTGTACCCATCCAACCTGCTGATTCGTGACGAAAAGGATGATGACGACGCGCGCCGCCTGTTGTTTGTCGCCATCACGCGCGCTAAACGACACCTCGAGCTGTACCGTGCCGGCGGGTCGGCACTGCAGGAGCTCACGGGGCTTATCGACTCTTGCGAGGTTTCTGCTGAAGCAGACCAGCTCAGCGTTGCAATCGAAACCGAGTGGCGCGACAACTACGTGCTCGATACGCCCGAGCTCCGCGCGCTTCTGGAACCTCATACCGACGTGAAGTTTCTTTCTGCCACAGCGCTCAACAACTTTGTGACGTACGAGCCTGGATGCGCAAATAGTCTGCACTTCCCTGAGAAGCAGATTGTGCGCCTACCCACGGCGCCCACGATCCAAACCGAATTCGGCACCATCGTTCACGCGATGTTCGAGGAGATCGTTAATAGAATGGCAACCGATGGCGAGGCGGCGATTGAGACAATTGAGGCCGAGTATCGCCAGCAGATTTCGTGGCTCGATTTTGCCCCCGAGGACGTCCATCGCTATTCGGAGCGCTTCGAACGCATTTGTCGTGCATTCGTCCCCTGGCTTGTCGAGCATGTGCATGGCTATCGCTGCATCACAGAGGCGAATATGCAGTGCCTGACCACCGAAGGAACTCCGCTCTTTGGTTTTCTCGACCTGCTCCTCGTTGACGATGCAGCTAAAACGGTGCAGATCGTTGACTACAAGACTGGCTTTGGCAAAGAAGTCCCTGCAGGCTACCATCGTCAGCTCAAGTTCTACAAACTGCTGGTCGAAGCGTCGCCCGAGTTTTATGGCTACACCGTCACTTCCATGGGCGACTACTATGTCGAGCCCGACAAGGCAACGAATGAGTTGCGTCCGCCGTTCTCGACGACCGCCAGTACCGATGACATTGCCGAGCTCGAACACCTCATCGATGCCGTATGGTCTCGCATTGAACACGGTGCTTGGGATACCAGCGCTTTTGAGCAGAGCGATGCCTATGAGCTGGCCATCGAGAAGCAGAAGGGCTGCCGCAAAAAAGCCGACAAGGCCGAGCTCATGCAACGCGCCTACGAGCATTGGCTAGTCGAGAACCCCGGAATGTGACAAAGGGGTTGCCCCTTTGTCACAACCCGCCTGGCTTTTGGAGCGGCTTTACCGTTTGTCCAAAATGTCATTCGTGGGTAGAATAGTGTCGACGGCAGCCCAAGTTCTGGAAAGCTGGGCAGCGCCGTTGTTTGCATTAGGGGGTCAACGCCTTAGCGGCGGCGACCCCTTCTGTTGCGCTTCGAACGCTGCTTGAGTGCCTCGGAAAGGCCGACAAGCGCCGTGAAGAACGAGACCAAAGCGGTCAGAAGTCTCACGAAATCAATCAAATCGGTCATGGGCATCACCTCCCATCGGATGGAGGGCGCTGCCCGGCACATGGAACTGCCGTCAACGATACCGATTCTATCAAAACTTAGTTATATATACGAATATATGTTCGCATGCCAAGGGTGCAGGGCCCTCGTGACAAAAGGACAGTCCTTTTGTCACATCATTCGATGACGGTGCGGGAGTTTTGCTTGTGCATGGTGGCGAGCATGTGTTTGGGGACGGCGTGGACCATGCAGCTGCCGATAGTCGCGCTCGCGGCGGCCTTGGCCGCGTCACTGCCATTCTTGGTGGCATAGCTGTGACGGAAACGCTTGAGCATGGCGATGTCGTTGCCGCCGTCGCCGTAAACCGCGACCTCGTCCTCGGCAATACCGTAGTAGCCCGCCAGCCAGGCCACGCTCTCGCCCTTGTTGCACGCCACGTCCGTGATCTCGAACATCACCGGATCGAACGGCGCGTTGACCACACGGTCCGAGCGCTCGGCAAGATAGGCCTTAAGGTCGCGCTCCAGCTCGGGCGAGGTCACGCGGCAGTTGATCTTGCACACATCGTGGCGCAGGATGTCACCGATCGACTGGTCGAAGTACTGTTCCTCGTGGTACCCGCCACGCGCACGCATGCCGCGCATCACGATGCGCTTGATAGGGCTGTCCTTCTTAAAACCCGCCTGGTGCATCTCGAACGAACCGCTCGAAAACATGCCATCGGGCGTGGAGCAGTCAAAGCAAATGTCCGGAAACTCCTTGAGCAGCTCCTCGGTAATCTGCGGGTCAATGGTCCAGGTCTTGAGCACCTCGCCATGACTGTCGCGCACGATGGATCCGTTGGAGCAGCAGGCGTCAAGCGTCAGGCCCGTAAAGCCATGCTCGCCGATCGGCAGCGTCGAGCGTCCGGTCGCGGGAACCACATGCAGGCCAGCCTCGGTCAGCTCGCGAATGGCACGGCGGATGGTTCCGTCGGCCTCGTGCAGGGCGTTCAGCAGCGTTCCGTCTAAGTCACTCGCAAACATCTTGATCATGGGCATGCCTCTCCTTCGTCTGCACGATATTGTAGACGAGAACGGGCGTGCCCCAAGAAAGGCACGCCCGTCAGGCGAAAGATTGTCCTACACCGCGGCAGGGCCGTGTTCGCCGGTACGGATGCGGATGACCTCTTCGACCGGCTCGACCCAAATCGTGCCATCTCCAACGGCGCCGCAATCTTGGAAACGGCGCGGCAACGGGTGCGAAACGAACGGGAAATACGCGAGCAAGGGAGCCGTGAGCGCGCACGTCCCGGCTAGCGACGAAACAGCTCGTGGGCGCGGTCGCGGAGATTAGTTGCTCGAATAACACCTTCGTAGCGATTGATGCGCAGACGCGGGAAGGCATTGAAAAAGCGCAGGTCACGACGACTGAGTGACACGCTCGGTACCGGACGGCTCATGCACTTACCGGCAAGGCGACGACTGAGCGACGGACGTGGCATGCTCGGCGCGGCATCGGCCACGCGGCGGGCAGCGAGCGCCAAGCCGCGAGCACCATCCGAAATAAAAGTCGGCATCGAAGC
>CAJMPE010000017.1 GCA_905215275.1 uncultured bacterium
TGATATGGCGATGAAACGTGATCCGCTGTATGACTTCACAGCTCCCGACGGTATCAAACACACGCTTTATATGACAACCGGGTCAGAGAGCAAGGAGTTGGCCGGACTTTTTGCGGCGATTCCCTGCATGTATATTGCCGATGGCCATCACCGCAGTGCGGCGGCGGCGCGTACGATGATGGAATGTGCGCCGCACAATCCGCATCATACCGGCGAAGAGGATTACAACTTCTTTCTGGCGGCGGCGTTTCCGGCTTCGCAGCTGAAGATATTGCCCTACAACCGTGCGGTCAAGACGCTGAATGGCCGTTCGGAGGCGGAATTTATGCGTGAACTGGAGGAAAAGTTCACTGTGCGTGCTATGGATGGAGCATTTGCTCCGTCCGCGCCTGGCAATTTCGGTATGTATATTGGTGGTAAATGGTACTCGGTAACGCCGAAGTTCGATACGAGTAAACTTGGAGTGATAGAAGAGCTGGATGTCTCGATTCTGCAGGACAATGTACTTGGTCCGATACTTGGTATTGACGATCCCCGTACCAGCACCAATATTGATTTTATTGGCGGTATCCGTGGTCTTGGGGAGCTGGAAAAACTGGTGAACTCCGGTTCGCACAAGGTGGCGTTTGCCATGTACCCGACCACAGTTGAGCAGTTGATGAATATCGCTGATGCCGGCGAGATAATGCCGCCCAAATCGACCTGGTTCGAACCGAAGCTTCGTGACGGGCTGGTCTGCCACAACTTCTGAGCTTCTGATGGATAGTGCGCCGCATCCGGATTTTCTGCCGGGTGCGGCGTTTTTTGTCGGGGAGGATCACACCTCTACGGAAAGTCCGTCGAAGGCGACTTCGATTCCATGAGGGGCGAAGAAGGCTTCGAGATCGGTATGAAGCGCTTTGCCGTTGTGGGAGAAATGGTTGACGAAAACTCTGGTTTCGGAGGTGAGGCAGCCGAGCTCCGCAAGGCGGTCGCGGAATGCGAGGACGGTATTGACTCCCATATGGCCGTCGCGCAGATCGGGCGTGCCGAGGGCACAGGTGCAATCGAGTGAGACCAGGTCGAGGCGGACTCCTTTCAGGCATTCCCACTCCGATTCGGCGAGATAGCCGGTGTCGTTGGCGAGCAGGAAGTTTTTTCCGCCACGGCGGATGACGTAGATCAGACCATTGAGCCCGGGACAGTGGTTGGCGCGCAGCGGCAGAAGTTCGATCTCTCCGTCACGGAGCCACTCTCCGGGAGCGGCTGGAAGCGGCTGGAGGCGCAGATCGCGCAGATCGTAGATGTTGTTGCTGTGGGAGGCAACGAAGGAGAGAATGGCGCAGAAGATGCTGGGCGCGCCGATGATTGTGAGGTCGTGCGTCACCTGACTGTACCACGGTGAGCGCCGCCAGCAGAATTCAGCCGGGGAAAGATGATCTTCGTGCGGATGCGTGAAGATCACCCGTTCGAGCCGGGTGAGGTCGATCTGAAACTCTGCGACCTGCCGGAAGGCGTCCGGACCGAAATCGACCATGGTGTCGGAGTCGACAAGGTAACTGCACCGGCTGCGGAACTCTTTGCCGCCCAACTTTTTCGCCCGGGCGCAGAGAGGGCACTCACACCAGAGAGCCGGAATGCCTTCCGCCGCCGCCGTGCCGAGAAATGTCACTTTCATCGTAAACGGATTTTCCTTTTTTGAGATTGCGGTTGCGTTACAATACACTCCCGATGAAAGAAAAGCAATCCCGCAAAACATCTTCCCCGTTTTTTCCAGCCCGGAGCCGGTTCCGCACAACCGCCGTCGTTGTGTCGGCTTCCGGTCGGACTGGGAGGCATGAAAACGGGCAGAAAACCTGTATCGCAGAATTTTTCAAACGGGTCGACTCTCTTGTTCGGCCGCAATTTGTTTGCGCAGACGTTCCGCACAGGCGTCGAGAAACGGGATCCACTCTTCCGGTGCGATAAAGGGGTTTCCCGTATCTGGCCCGATGCGGGCCGCCTTGCCGAGCGTGTCGTTGCACTGCACATGATTGCCGAGTGGAACGTCGACCCGCTCCCGTTTCAGCCGCTCAAGACCGGTGAAGAATTTCTCCCGGCAGTCAAAGGAAAGGCCATAGCGGTTCAGAAACTCCGCCGTCATGGAGTTGACGCCGACTCCGCCGTGCATGGCCGCCCGGTATTTGACGCCTTTTTCCTCGGTGTCGAAGAAAAAGGACATGGTTCCGGGGGTATGGCCCGGGGTCGACAGGCAGAGAATTTCCGTGGAGCCGAGGCGGATGATATCTCCGTCGTGAAGCGCGTGATCCGGCTCGAATGTCTCCGTGTAGGCGAAGCCCAGTTCCCGCGCCCATGTGAGATCCAGCGTGCCGTTGGCGTAGTCGATGTCGTCCGCGCCGAGAAAGGTCTCGGCATGCGTGAGTTCGAGCAGGTGCCCGGTTGCTCCGAGATGATCGTAATGGCCGTGGGAATGGATCACATAACGGATGTCCCGGAGGTCGAATCCGAGTTCCCATATGGATTCGATGACGTGATGCAGCGTGTGAGGGTATCCGGAATCCAGCAGAATCAGACCCTCTTCCGTCGCGATCAGGTGGGAGGAGGCCGGTTCCGTTCCGACGAAGTAGATGTTGCCGCAGATTTTGAACGGTTTGATGTGATTCATTTCACTTCCCTGTAGTAGATGAGAGTGACGGAACGCGGGGTATTCATGACGATCGGAAGCCCGGCGGAGAGTTCACTGCCCCTGACGCGGCGGAGAGAGCCGTCGAAGTATTCCAGTTCGTATTCCGCCGTCGGATGAATTTCGGAGAGGGGGAAATTCATCTGCACCTCCAGACACTGCGGGCGTCGGAACGCGAGAACATAACCGCACCCGCTTTCCGGCACGTGAACCTGATATGCGCACCAGACGGCGGGATTGTCCGGTCGTTCCGTCAGCGGGTAGAGATTGCCGTCGATCAGCAGGTCGCCGGAATCGAAATGATCGAGCCCACCGATAACGTTGAGCATCGTGGTTTTACCCGAGCCCGAGGGACCCAGAATGGCCACGAACTCGTTATCGCGAAAAGACAGGCTTACGCTGTCGAGCGCCACCTGCGTAAACGACTGCGTAACATACCTTTTGCAAATACCTTTGAGCTCCAACATGGACGGCAACCTCTCCCACGCGGGCACGCTCGCCCGCTCTCCCCCGCCGTTCGTATTCGACGCGTTTGTCCTACTCTATCCCCATTTTTTGCCGGAGCCAGTGAGGAATGTAACGAACCGCGCCAAAAAACGAACGGGACGGCACCCAAAAGAAGAGGTCCCGAGCGGGACCTCTATATGGTGGAGTTTATCTTGAAAGGTAGCGGACTACTTCGCACAGCGGCGCACGATCCTCGCTATGCTTACACGTTTTTTACTGCTCGCTATTCGCAATCGCCTGGTCGATAAGCTTGTCGAGTGCCGCGCGCTGCTCGGCGGAGCTGATGGCTCCCACGATTGGATCCCCTACGATGTTGCCATTCTGATCGATGACATACGTTGTCGGGAACGAGAACAAATTTGACGTAAACTTACCGGCCTCGCTATCCGACTTGAACCAGATGTTCTTATATGTCACGCCCTTCTTGCTCAGCACGTCCTTGGCATCTGCAATCTCGCCCTTGTTGCCATCGAGCGTAAAGGAATTGACGCCCACGACCTGGCCGCCCTTCTCGGCAAGCTCCTGATTCAGTTTCTCAAGATCGCCCAGCTCGCCCACGCACGGCTTGCAAGTAGTGAACCAGAAGTTCATGACGGTGACCTTGTTCTTAGAGAACAGCTCGTCGCTGTTCACGTCGTTGCCATCCAGGTCCTTGCCCGTAAAGCTGGGGAACTTCGTCGCCTCGCTCGAAGCATTGGCACCAGCCGTCATGCCAGCGGCCGAAGCGTCGACGCTCTCGCCTGCGCTCGGCGTGCTTCCACAGCCGGGGAACTCCTTCTCCAAGCTCTCGAGCTTGTCCTCGATCTCCTTGATCTGCTGTGCACCGGTCTTGAGCGTCTTAAGCTCATCCGCCGTGAACTCATCCTTGGCACCGTCGATGGTCTTGAGCAGAAAATCGCCGTAATTGCTGCCGTCCTCAATCATTGCCGAGTCTTTATTTGCCGCATTGAATACCTTTTCCCACAGCGCGTTATCACTCGAAAAGATATCGTTCTCCTTCTGCATGAGTTTTGCATACAGCTCGGCGGCCTCGTCGGCATTGGCCGGCTTCTGCGCAGTGAGTTCTGCGATCTTAGGATCGGAGCTCGCAGATTCGCTCACATTGCCACCGGGCGCCGAACATGCCACAAGGCACAAGGCCAATACCGGCACCATAAACAGGGCCGCAATCTTAGAAAGCTTCATAGTCATTCCTCCGTTTTGTCGAAGCTTGTTTACTTTTTATCGGCGATCAAGGGAAGCTTTTCCGCCGACACATCCAGGCCATAGCGATAGCTGATGGCATCGACAGGACAGGCCCCGATGCACTTTCCGCACCGGATACATTCGGCATGATTGGGCGCGCGGACCACATCAACGTCCATCTGACAAACCTTTGAGCACTTGCCGCACGAGACACATTTGCATGCGTCAACCCGAATCCCCAGTAGGGACACCCTATTCATGAGCGCATAGAATGCGCCGAGTGGACAAATCCATTTGCAGAAGGGGCGGTAGAACAAAACGCTCAGCACTACCACGGCAATGAGAACTGCAAGTTTCCAAGTAAAGAGATGTCCCAACGCAGATCGAATGCCGGCATTGGCAATGGCCAGCGGAATGGCACCCTCGAGCACGCCCTGCGGACAGATGTACTTACAAAAGAACGGGTCGCCCATGCCCACGTCGTTAACCACCAAGACGGGCAGCAGCACCACGGCAAACAGCAGCACGACGTACTTGATGTACGTGAGCGGCTTGAGCTTTTTCGTGGAGAACTTTTTGCCGGGAATCTTATGGAGCAGCTCCTGCAGCCAGCCAAACGGGCACAAAAACCCGCATACAAAGCGTCCCAGCAGCACGCCGAGCAAAATGAGCGTACCGGTGACGTAGTAAGAAAAGTTGAACTTGGATGAACCTACTACCGACTGGAACGACCCGATGGGGCACGCACCCGATGCCGCGGGGCACGAATAGCAATTAAGTCCAGGTACGCAGACTGTTTTTCCCGCGCCCTGATAGATGCCGCCTTTGGCAAAGTTTGGCAGGTGAATATTGGTGACCAGCGTCGCCGCCGCCTGAATGAATCCGCGAAATCGGGCCAAAACATGCGACGCAGTGTTTTCTCTTTTATCCAATTCCGATACACTCCAAGCACAGCCTAATCGCTTTGGCCAGCACGGCATCCGCCTCGCCACGCATAACACCAAAGCACACCATGGCAATTCCGACGATCAACAAAGCGACCTGTACCACGGGTTTTACCGCTTTGAACAACTCGACCACTCCTTTCGTTACGCGACCATTGGACCATATCGACTATAAAATCCGTGTTAAGCGCGATTTGGAATGTGCAAGGAGACTGTTATGCGTATTTTGATCGTCGAAGACGAGCGAGCGCTGTGCAACACGATCGCACGCAGCTTGCGAAACTTGGCGTACAGCGTCGACTGCTGTCACGACGGACAGGAGGCGCTCGACCTGCTGGGCGTCGAAGTCTTTGACCTCGTGGTACTCGACCTCAACCTTCCCCGTATCGATGGCATGGCCGTGCTCAGGGAACTTAGGAAAACCGACTGCGAGACCAAGGTACTCTTGCTCTCGGCACGCGGCGAGGTCGCCGACAAGGTCGCCGGACTCGATGCCGGCGCCAACGATTACCTTACCAAGCCGTTTCATCTGGACGAACTTGCGGCAAGGATCCGCAGCCTTACCCTCAGGCGCTTCGCACAAAGCGACATAGTATTAACCTGCGGAAAGCTCCGCTTTGACACCAAGGCGCGCATCGCTTCCGTGGACAGCGAGGCTTTATCTCTTACACGCAAGGAAACGGGAATCTTGGAATACCTGATGCTTAATCAGGGGCGACCGGTAAGCCAAGAGGAGCTTATCGAGCACGTTTGGGATAGCACCGTGAACTGTTTTAGCAACGCAACCCGCGTTCACATCTCGTCGCTCCGCAAAAAGCTACGCAGCGCTTTGGGATACGACCCGATTCGCAATCGGATTGGAGAGGGCTACGTTATGGAGGATGGCGAATGAAAGGGCTTTCGCTGCAATGGCGCATAACGATCATGACGGCACTGCTCACGTGTGCGGCGTGCGTGCTGACGAACTGCCTGGTCGGCTATACGGGCATGCGCTACATGGATGCCATCGGCAGCGACATCTCGGCCTTTAACGCAACCGGCGAAGATTCGCTCCGGGCGTTCGACCCAACGAAAGCGGCCCTCGATGACAAGGTCACGATCGTCGTAAACGACGCGCAAGAGTCTTTTGGCACGACAGCCTGGTACATCACGGCTGGAGTCACACTCCTTGGCGGCGCGCTGGCATACTTTGTGAGCGGCCGTGCACTCAAACCGCTACGGGCTTTTGCAGCCCAGGTTGAGCGTGTGCAGCCTGACAACCTAAGCGAAATCAGACTCAGTGAAGATGTGCCCACCGAGCTACAACGATGCAGCGCCTCTTTCAACGACATGATCGCCCGTCTTGGCGAAGGGTTCTCTGCACAGCGTCAGTTTACCGGCAACGCCGCACACGAGCTGCGCACCCCGCTCGCCCTTATGCAAGCACAGATTGAACTATTCATCTCCGAGCACCCCGGTTTGCAACCCGAAACGGCCGAACTGCTCGGCCTACTACAAGAACAAACTGAGCGCATGTCTCGAATGACCAAGGTATTGCTTGAGATGAGTGAGCTCCGCAGCGTCCCTTGCGGGGACGCTGTTGAACTCGGTCCCCTGTCCGAAGAGGTCCTCACCGACCTTGCGCCACTTGCCGAAAATAAGGACGTAACCCTCGATTGCGCCGGAGACGCTTTGACAATCGGAAGTGATACGCTCCTCTATCGGCTGGTGTTTAATCTGGTCGAAAACGCCATCCGTTACAGCCGCTCCGGCTCGACTGTCAACGTCTCCATCAGCGACAGCGACAGCCATGTGCTCCTGCGAGTCAAAGATGAGGGCCCGGGAATACCCAAGCAGTACCGAGAGAGCATCTTCCAGCCGTTCTTTCGTCTAGACAAATCCCGCAGCAGGGCATACGGCGGCGCAGGACTCGGGCTAGCTCTCGTTTGGGAGATTGCAGCGCTTCACGGTGGCGCCGTAGAGGTCGAAGCAAGTTCCGAGGACGGGACCACCATGCTCGTAAGCCTTCCAAAATGATCTGTAGCGTTAGCCGAACAGTAAAACGAAAGGGGTCCCGAGCAACAGGAGTACAATTGCTGCATTGTTGCCAGCTGTTGGGAGATGGAAGATGGACTGCGATGGCTACCCACGCGTTCCCATGCCGTTGATGTGCACCGCCTTTGTGCCGGGGCAGATTGACGATGCGGTTGCAGGCATTTCCGACCCCGATTCACGCACCATCGCCACGGCAGAAGCGCTGTACTTTCGCGGACAGGCTACTCTCGCCGCCGAGGCAGCACGCCCCTATCTTGACGCCACCGACCCCGCACTGCGCTATTCCGCATGCTTTATCTGCGGATATGCCAGTCTGTCGCTCAACCGTATCGCCGATGCCCGCCGGTGCCTTGCGGGCATCCTTGATGTGCCCACCGACGAAGAATCGCTCGCCGTCCACGCCACGCATATCCTGTTCGCCTCGGCCGCAAGCGTCCTGCTACATCTGCCTTCCCCGTATTCTGCCGAAGAGTTTTATCCACTTGCGGCGCATCTGCCCGAAGGCCTGCGCCTGTTCGCCAGCTACGTGATGGCACACGCCTTGTATCTGCGCGGCGAATACGGCCGCAGCCTAGGCATGGCGGAAAATGCCCTGATCATGAAACAGGGAAGCTATCCCATCTCGGAACTGTTCCTGCATCTGGCAGCTTCCATGGCATGCATGAGCCTCAAGGACATCGACGCCGCAAAGGCACACTTCGGAGTTGCTTGGAACATTGCACGTCCCGACGGCCTTATCGAGCTCATTGGCGAGCACCACGGCCTTTTACAGGGGCTCATCGAGGCGTGCCTAAAAACGCAATACCCTGACGACTTCGCGCGCGTCATCGAGATCACGTACCGCTTCAGCTACGGCTGGCGGCGCATCCACAACCCCGATTCGGGCGAGGACGTGGCCGACGATCTAACGACCACGGAATTCACCATGGCCATGCTCGCCTGTCGTGGGTGGACCAACGCCGAAATCGCACGCCATATGGGAGTATCGCCGGGCACCGTCAAAAACCGCCTATCCGGCGTATACGCAAAGCTTGGCATCGGCACACGCGCCGAGCTGGTCGCGCATATGTTGCGTTAGCGACCGGGCTGCCAAGCGCATCGAACGCGTTCCGGAACCCGGCGCTTCGCTCGATCAATTTGGACATTTTGACCCTTGAATGGCACTACCGCCACGGGGCGCCTTCTCGCAAAATTGGATTATTTCCACCGATACTTGCGGGATGGGAGCCCAAGATGCTTGATCGCCGTTCGTTACTTGTCGCCGGAGCGTCCTCGTTAGCGAGCATTATGTTGCCGCGCGTGCCGGGAAGCGCAAACGCCTTCATATTGCCGTTCGCGCCCACCGAAGCCCATGCCGACGAAAAAGACCCCTTCAGGGTGCTCGTTCTCTCGCGCACCATGTTCGGTGTGGTCGTGGTCGACGTCGCCAACAAGAATACGCCCATCACGGGTGCCCAGGTCACACTCACATCGCGCTATGCCGCAGGCAAGCAGCTCACCGCCACTACCGATGACGAAGGCACGGCCATCTTTGAGGTCGCGCCGCTTTCGGAAGGCTACGTGGACGAGGCGACGCTTCTCGACGCGTACGACTTCAACGGCGGCATCTCCATTAGCATGGCGGGCTACCGCGATGTCGAGATTCCCCTCGCGCGTGTCCAAGGCGGCACCGCCATTACCGCACCCACACGTCCGCTCTCCGATGGCGAGCCGTACTTTCGCCAGCTCACATTCGACGAATGGGACATCCAGTACGCCGACGCCACGTTTATGGCAATGCCAGCGGACGAAGCAGCAAACGATCAGCCCGACACGCACGCTTTTACCGTGCAGGCCCATCTGCCGCAGAGCGGGCAGGCAACGTTGCATATCAATAAAGTGATGCCCGCTGCGGGCAGCTCATCCGAAACCGTCACGCAGATTGGCCAAGTCACGGCCAGCGCATCGGGCGCGGATAATCTGGCGACGTTCACGCTCGAAGACAAGTTCCTCGATGCAGCGTCGAGCCTTCTGGAAGAAGGATGCAAGCTGCGCTTTGTCCTCGATTACCAGGGCAAAACCTACACGCTCTTCTCCCCCATGGCCGTTGTTGCCGCGCCGGCGGCAAAGGCGGAATCCGGATCGACCACTATCGTCCCCACCACCATGGACCAAGAGATCACTCCGTTTGATTTCCCCGCAGCGTTTCCCGGCATCGGCGGCAATAAGTTCACGTGCTGGATGCCCACATTTCCGATTCTCTTCGATTTCTCGTTTGCTGGATACGTGCTGTTTGGCGGAGGATACAAACCAGCCAGCTATATGAACGATTCGGGCAACCCTGATCCGGAATACTGGAAGAAATCGCCGCGCGAGTCGGGTGCCAAGCAGGCAAACCGCTACCTCGACGAAATGGAGGGGAAGTGGAATCAGTACAAAAGTATGAGTGCCGGTTCGGGCACCGATCCAAGAAACACCAAGCTCCTTCGCCACCATTGCACGCCGCTGTTCACGATGGATATCGCCACACAGCTGTACGGCTCGCTCGCCTACGATTGGGTGGGCAAAACCTGGGGTAACAACAACGACCCCGCATACGGCAATATTAAGGCCCTCTTCCAGGTAAGAACCGACCTCAATTGGACCGAGCAGTTTACCCTAGGACCGGTGCCATTTTTCCTAAACGTCAACCCCTGGGTGCTGGCGAAGCTGGCGCTCGCCGTGGGTGCCCACACGCACGGCAGCGGCGCGGCGTTTTTTAAAAACATTTCGCTCGACTATTCAAACACGTCGGGCTCGTTCACCATCCAGATCGGGCTCGCCGTCACCTTTGGCGCCGGCGTTGCAGGCGTCGCCTCGTCTGCCGTGCGCGGCGCCGCATCCCTCACGCTGTTCATTGGGTACGAGAAGGCAGATGGACACCAGCTTCCGCGACTGCGCGTAGGTGCAGACGTCGATGTCGATGTGATACTCCAGTTCGTAATGTTCAAGTGGACCACCAAGGCTTGGTCGGGGTCGTGGCCCACACTCCTCGACTCGTGGAATATGTCGGTGAACAATGGCAGCCAGTATGTGCTCCAGCGCTCTGAGCTCGCATTGGGTGGAGATACGCCTTACACGTTGGATGCCTGCTTCGGCACGCCCGGCAACAGCGGGGCGGGCGGCGTGCCGCAATTTATCGCATCGGCCACAATCGTCACCAACGCCGAGCTGCTCGCACGCGCCGAGGTTAAGGCCACTGCCGTAAACGTCGCGCCTACCGCGCGCGATTGGGATCAAGCGGTCACGCGCATTGAGCTCGAGGCAGACGCGGAGAGCGACGACACGGGACAGGTCGAGTATTTCGTCCACGTGCTGATGGAGAACGATGAAAATGCCGCGCCGATGTATGAGTACACCTACATCGGTCAGGCAACGAACGCCGTTGCGGACCCCAACGCCAATTCTGCCGGCGTGTCGGAGGACGAGCGTGGCGGTATCAAGCCCTCGAGCGACAACGTGCTGTTTGCTGGCGTGCTCAGCGAAGCCCACATGAAGCTGGCAATGATTGCCGGCGTAGAATGCCTGTTCCGTATCGCCTCGGTGCGCTACGGCGAGAATGGTCGTTCACGCCTGGTGGTGCATACAAAGACGAACGGCACGTGGTCCGCTCCCACGCCCGTGGACTTCCCCCTTGGGTTTGGCGAGGGCGACGTGGAGCGCGACGGCATATACGATTACGACTTCGACGTGGTGGAATATACGGACGGAAGAGGAAACCAGGACGCCTACGTGCTGCTGGTCTCGGGCGAGCGCCCCGCCGGCGACAACACCCATTTCGATACGGCGAGCACATCCGGCATACTGTCCGTTGTGCGCCTGCGCATAAGCAACGACGGAGTTCGCGTGATATCGCACACGTCGTGGCGCAGCATCTCGCGCGGACGCCTTCAGGAGGATGGCTACCATTGCCTGCAGTGCCCACGCATCACGGTGGGCAAGACGCTGGTCGACGGACGCCTGTCGGGTGCCTACCTCCACCGCCGAGGAACCACCGCAGAAAAAGCGCTCGGCAGCGAGGCCGAGGTTTCGCTGGAGTGCTTTACCCTGTGGTCGGACGTTTCGGGCGACAGCCTGACGTTCCGCCAAGTTCTCCGCTTTCCGCAGGCACCGTCGAGCATCGAGCTAGGCGCGCCCGAGAATATCAACGGCAAAATGGTGGTGCCCGTTGCATACGAGACTGCAGGCGGTTGTGGCTGCGCATCGTACGCCGTGATCGGCCAGTCTATCGCGGGCTGGGGCGTTATGTCGCCAGATGCCACAGTACCCCACGCGGTGCCGTGGCCGCAGCACACAGGCTTTTTGGCAACCGTCAACGAGCAACTGCAGCATATTGCTTGGACGCGAGGCGCATCGGCATTTGCAACGCAGCCCGTGGGTGCCGCAGGCTGTGGCCCGGCATCGTTTAGCGTAAGCAACAACGGCAGGTGCGTGCTCTATGTAGAGAACACCGATGGCAAGGTGGGACAAACCTACGACGAAGAAGGCAACCCGGTAGCAGTGATGGGCAAGCACTTCCGCATCTTCGCCAGCACCTTGGCAGGCGATCTATTCACGGAGCCGTTCGTGATGTGTGAGCTGGACCATCCCGTCGATCAGGTAACAACATTTTTGACGTCGGGGGGCATGCTCTCCGCGCTCGCCACGCACATTGTGAGTGCAGAGAAGAGCGAGGCAGAGCTACACGGCATCGAAGTGCCTCTGGTGGCATGCGCGACGCCGACGGGCGCGGTAGCCACCTCGGGCGCGGTGGTGCCCGGAGCAGCAGGCGAATCCTTCATGGTCACGGTGCGAAACGACGGCAACACCTTGCTGACCGCCGGCACGATCGATCTGTACCGAGAGGGCTCCAGCCAGCCGTTCTCCAGCGCATCCATCGGATTCGGAGTGAACGCACGCATGGCTTCGATCTACGATCCGGAGCTTGCCAAGGACGCTTCGGCCAACGATATGGCACACGTGAAGTACGCGCTCGAGACGTTGGGTGCACGTTTTGCAACGCACCCGCTGGTAGCCGACAGCGGCAACGCCGTGCTGGCACCGGGTTGCACGGCACAGTTCCGCATGAGCTTCGCCATCCCCGAGAGCTGGAGCGACGAGGTGGGCAAACGCGTAACGCTATATGCGAAGGCGCGTAATCTGGTGGCGCTCGATCCCGTAACGCTCGAGGAAATTCGACCGGGCGCAAACTCGGCGCTGGGTGCCGTACTGCACGAGCTTCATGTGCCCGACGCGGCATGCGAGCGCTCAGAAGTTCAGGTCGGCGTATGCGGCAGCGCGGATACGACAGGACTTCACGACGCCCCGATGACGGTCGACGGCGATGGCGGCACGAGTGGAGGCGGCTCCGGCGGAAGCAGCTCCGGTGGCGGCAGTGGCCCTGGCAGTGGCAAGGACCACGGCACTAACAAGCGCTTCGGAAAAGCGGACGCGCTTGCGGGCACGGGCGATGTCAACGCTCCCCTTACGGCAGCCGCTGCAGCACTCGCCGCGGCAGGTGCCGGCCTCGTCGCCTACAGCGCCCGCCGCACGGCGCTCGAAAACGACACCGCCGATGAGGTCAATTCGGATAGGCCTCGCTAGCTCCTAGTTACCTTTGTGAGAGACGCCGACTCGGCTCATCGAACACCAAAAGGGCTGGCCTCGGGGACCCGAAGCCAGCCCTGAGTCGCCTGACATGGGAATCGCAGTCCGCTACTTGAGCTTCAGCGCCTCCATCATGGGCGCGGCAGCATCCCAGTCGATCTTCCAGCCGATCGACACACGGACGGTTTCACCCGTCGCGGGAGCCGTCGCAAACAGCGTATGGCCGTTGTCGGGACCGGTAAAGCGCAGCCACGTTATGCCGTTGTACTCGACCTGGTCGGTTGTTGTCTCCTTGCCTTCGTAGACCTGCTCTAGGCTTGCAACCTCTTCCTCCGGCGAGCGCGGGAAGATGCTGATGTTCAGGCGTCCTCCAGTCTCGTCGTGGAAGAAGTTTGCCTTTTCGCGCTCTTCGTCGGACGAATCCAGCGTGTACCCATCGGCGGCCTCGATACTGTACGATGCGCAATCGATGCCGGTCATATTGGCCGCGTCACCAGAATCGGCCACACCGCCGGCCGCCTTGAACTCCTTGGTCTCGCATCCCGTGGTGTCAAAGTGCATGGCCTCATGATTCTTGGCGGGGGCATAAGCGTCTACGAACTCGACAGTGATGGGCCCGTAGTACGCCGTCTTGGGCGCCCAGAAATACACGTACTCAACGGTCTCGCCCGGGCCGATATCTGGCCTCTCGGAAAGGTCGATGCCCTCGTGCAGCTCATCGGGAGCCTCGCTTGCAACGTAGTCGAGCACGGCCGCCTTGCCGGAAGTAAACAACGGGTCGCCTGCCTCAAGATCGCCCTGGGCAGCATGCACGTTAAAGGAACTGAACGTCCTGTTCTTTGTGTTGCTGTTGGTGATCTTGATGTGCAGGTAAAAGCCGTCCTGCAGCTTGGCATCGCCGCGATAGAACGTACCGTGAGCCACAGACTCATAGGTAATGCCTGCTACCTCGACCGTCTGCGAATCATAGGCCTTGGCCTTCTTGGACTTCTCCTGCACAGGTGCGCTCCCGCCCGAGCCACTCGGCGCATTACCGCCGCAGCCAGCAAGCGTACACGCCAACACAGCCGAAAGCGCCACGGTGGGAATTCCTAACAGCAGCTTCTTCGTCATGGGCTTCATCATCCTCACCGCTCCTTTCGCTTGCAGCTCATCCGTTGCCCGAGGCCTTCGTCGCCCCGTGGCATCGGCTTCCACAATGAGCGTATGACGAAACACGGCGCCGGCGAAGTGACCCGTGGCCCAACTAGCAACCGCCCAGCATCCCCTATGGACCAAAAAGACTTGTATACGCACGCCCTCGGCCCATAAAATGAGACGCCTGTCCCAATGTTCGATTTGAGCCATCCACGCGGCACTTTTCGACAAACGTATCCAGCCGCAAACAAAATGAAGCGGGCTCATCCGTCTTCAAACTTACTCGGGCAGAAACGAGTAAGTGGAATTCATCGGTAAGGAGCGTGGGCTCACCCGCATTATTAAGAAGACCCTCAAGGCGCCCGAGCAGCGCAATGATTTAGATAGGCGTCCACCGCCCGCTATTCGACATCCGACCCCTCCCCCATCAGCCATCGGGCGATGTCGACCACCTTAATCCCCTCATAATCAACAGCCTCATGCTTTGTACGCGCAATGACCATCTTGGGATACGCATCACGTATCGCAAGCAGAGGCGCCACTTCGCGCTCAAAGGTCTCCTGACGCGAAATGTCATCGCTAACTTGGATATACACACGTTCATCGCGACGAATTGCCACAAAGTCGATTTCCTTCTTATAAAGCACCCCGACATAGATTTCCCAACCGCGTCTTAGGAGCTCTAAAGCGACCATATTTTCATATACATGCCCGAAGTCGAGTTTTTTAGTGCCCAGTTTTGCATATCTGATTGCATGATCCGATAAATAGTATTTATCACCCGAAGTGAGGTACTTTTTACCGCCTACGTCATAGCGGCGAACTCGATAGAACGCGAAGGCCTGGCATAAATATCCAAGGTACTGGGCGAGCGTTGCCACGGAAACGCGCGTGCCGGCAGCGTCCAGCGCGGCCGCAATTCCGCTAACAGAAGATATGTTACCGATATTGTCCATTAGGAAATCGCATGCACGTTCTAGTTGCACCTTGTTACGAACCCCATGCTTTTCTTCCACATCACGCAAAACCAAGACATCTAGCACGTTCGCAATATATCGATAGCGAGCTCGCTCGCTAGGATACAAATAAGAGCCAGGCATTCCGCCCTCTCTTAAATAGCGGTCAAGCGCTTCGTCTGGGTTATGAATTTCGTGATACGTCGAAAACTCAAGCAAGGAAAACGGGAATACTTCGACCTCATATGTCCGCCCGCGAAAAAGCGTCGCCAAGTCACTCGAAAGCAAGAAAGCATTGGAGCCAGTAACGTAGATATCGTATTTACCCGATGCATGAAGGCTATTGACCGCTTTTTCGAACCCAACGCAAGTTTGTACCTCATCGATCATCACGATGTTATCGAGGCCCTCGCAATAGCTTTCCTCAACGTAGCGATGCAATGCTCGAAAATCCGTTAGTTCCTCGAATTCGAGGAGATTGAAATTGATACGGATAATATTGGCATCGGGGTCGGCCTCACGAATGCGATCGGCAAGAGCTTCCAGTAGAACAGATTTGCCGCACCTACGAATGCCGGTAATCACCTTGATGTCCGGCGTTCCCTTAGCGCCAAGAAGCGCTTCCATATATTGAGGACGTTCGATAATCTTCATATCTTCACCGCTCTATTAAATAAAAGCTCTCCTGATTCGTTTTCATTTAGTATATATCTGATTCTGCTAAAGGAAATCAAATATTTATTGATTTGATTCAGCTATTTCTCCCAATAGCTTAACATCAGTCGATATATCACGAACGATTGTTCGATGGATTTCGTGTTGGTTGGAATCGCTCATGGGCTGGGCTATGCTACCTTGACTATCTATATGACTAAAACGCAGCAAAGGAGCACCGAGAGAGCGAGTATGGCAAAAAACACCGCAAACTATGGTAACGACAGTATCCGCCAGCTCAAGGACGAGGAGCGCGTACGCCTGCGCCCCGCCGTCATCTTTGGCTCGGACGGACTCGACGGCTGCGCGCATGCCGCCTTCGAGATCCTGTCCAACGCCGTTGACGAGGCGCGCCAGGGCTACGGCAAGCTCATCACCCTTACCGCCTTTCGCGATGGCTCCATTCAGGTAGAGGACAACGGCCGCGGCTGCCCGCTCGACTGGAACCCTTCCGAGAAGCGCTTTAACTGGGAACTCGTCTTTTGCGAGCTCTATGCCGGCGGCAAGTACAACAACAACCAGGGCGGCGACTACGACTTCTCGCTCGGCACCAACGGCCTGGGCTCCTGCGCGACTCAGTACGCTTCCGAATACATGGACGTCACGGTTTGGCGCGACGGCAACAAGTACTCCCTGCACTTTAAGAAGGGCAAGGTCGTCGGCGCCAAAAAGAAGGCACTCGAGATTGAGCCCAGCGACGAGGATCGCACCGGCACCACCATTAAGTGGCGTCCCGATCTTGAGGTCTTTACCTCCATCAGCATCCCCCACGACTGGTATCGCGAGACCATGCGCCGCCAGGCCGTGGTCAACGCCAACGTGACCTTCCGCCTGCGTATCGAGGGCGACGATGGCGAGTTTTCCGAAGAGGATTTTTGCTATCCAAAGGGCATCGAGGACTACGTGCTCG
The DNA here is from genome assembly GCA_905215275.1 of uncultured bacterium. Classification (GTDB taxonomy): domain Bacteria; phylum Actinomycetota; class Coriobacteriia; order Coriobacteriales; family Coriobacteriaceae; genus Collinsella. The sequence continues at coordinate 16,654 of CAJMPE010000017.1, forward strand.
AGAAGGTCGGCACCGACTACCTCACCGAGCCCTTCTTTATCGAGGCCGACCGTCGCGGTCGCGATCGCGAGGACCTGCCCGACTACAACGTGAAGATTACCGCGTGCATGTGCTTCTCGCGCACCTTCATGATGCAGGAGTACTACCACAACTCATCGTGGCTCGAGAACGGCGGTTCGCCCGAGAAGGCCGCCCGCAGCGCTCTGACCAGTGCCATCGATGCTTACATTAAGCAACAGGGCAAGTACAACAAAAACGAGAGCGGCATTAAGTGGCAGGATGTCCAGGACTGTCTGGTGCTGGTGACCAACTGCTTCTCCACCCAGACGTCCTATGAAAACCAGACTAAGAAGGCCATCAACAACCGCTTTATCCAGCAGGCTATGACGGCCTTCTTTAAGGAGCGCCTCTCGACTTACCTGATCGAGAACAAAGACGCCGCCAACAAGATCATGGAGCAGGTGCTCATCAACAAGCGCTCGCGCGAGAACGCCGAGAAGACGCGTCAGAGCATCAAGACCAACCTGCAGCAGAAGACCGACATGGCCAACCGCGTGCAGAAGTTCATCGACTGCCGCTCCAAGGACAAGAGCCGCCGCGAGATCTACATCGTAGAGGGTGACTCGGCGGCAGGCGCCATTCGTACCTCGCGCGATGCCGAGTTCCAGGGCGTTATGCCCGTCCGTGGCAAGATCCTCAACTGCCTAAAGGAGGACTACCCGCGCATCTTTAAGTCCGACATCATCATGGACCTCATGCGCGTGCTGGGCTGCGGCGTGGAGATCAAGGACAAGCGCATCAAGAACCTGGGCGCCTTTGACCTGGACAACCTCAACTGGAACAAGGTCATCATCTGTACAGACGCCGACGTCGACGGTTATCACATCCGCACGCTCGTGCTCACCATGCTCTATCGCCTGGTGCCCACGCTTATCGACGAGGGCTACGTGTATATCGCCGAGTCTCCGCTCTACGAGATCAACTGCAAAGAGAAGACCTACTTTGCCTACACCGAGCTCGAGAAGAACGGCATCCTCAAGGAGATTGGCGACCAAAAGTGCTCCATCAACCGCTCCAAGGGTCTTGGTGAGAACGATCCGGACATGATGTGGCTCACCACCATGAACCCCGAGACGCGCCGCCTGATCAAGGTGG
>CAJMPE010000018.1 GCA_905215275.1 uncultured bacterium
AACGGTGAACTTGGAGCACACCTGCAGCAGGCCGGCCAGGTCCATCGACAAAATCCAGTCGCCGTTGTGCACGATGGTGGTCTTCTCGGGATCCAGGATCTTCATGGCCTGGCTCACGTAGGTCTCGGCATTGGCCTCGATCTGCTCCTGCGAAAGCTGCGGACGGGTGGAATTCTTGCCCGAAGGGTCGCCAATCAACGCGGTACCGTTGCCGATGATGAGGGTGACGTTGTGGCCCAGGTCCTGGAACTGACGCATCTTGCGCAGCGGCACGGCGTGGCCCAGGTGCAGGTCGGGGCTGGTGGGATCGACGCCGAGCTTGATGTTGAGGGGCTGTGATAATAGAGGCTGCTTGCGTCGATGATGCGCAGCGCGCGCACGATGATCTGCGCGGCGCCCGAGGTGATGATACGCATTTGCTCGTCAACAGACAGCATTGGGTATCCTCCTTTTGCTATAGCACCCTCGCCGAAAACGGCGGTGCTGGAAGTCCATAAACTCTCTTATGATAACAAACTGACGCGACGCAGCACCTACGACAGGAAAATCCTCGTCCTGCCGCATGCGTCAACAGCGACCGGCAGGCGCGTACCGTCACGTTCAACTAAATAGCGCGTTTGCCGACGACGTGAGCAGTCGCGGCAATGGACCTGCCCCGTCGCATCGGTGGCGCAAACACCCTCGGCGGTCAGCAGGCAGTGCTCGCACACCATGAGCTCGGGACGGTCGGCGTCGACCGGACCCAAGACGCCGGGTTCAGCAGCCAGCTCGGCAATACACTCCCTATCATTGCTGAGCAACTCGGCAGGCAAGTATACCCACCTCGCGCCAAGCCCGCGCAGCCAGGCAAGCGTGGCCCGATTGGCGCAGAACACCGGCGCCGCCACGTCAAACGTCATGCCCAGCTCGCGAGCCATCGCCACCTGCCCCAGGTTGCGGCAAACAATACGCCCGGCACGTTGCATAAGCGCTCGAGTCCGCTCGGCGTCGCCTGCGCGGCACACTTCGTCGAGCACCACCGTCGCATCGGACAGATCCCACTCATCGCGCGGATCCAAATCCATCAGCTCCCAGGCAAAGACCATACGAGCAAAAGCCTCATGCTTTGCCGGCTCCGCCGGCCTCGCCAACTCCGTCGGTACATCGCCATCTGCCAGAACGCCCTCAAACGGCAGCACCTCAACGGACTGCTCAGCAGGCGCGACCGCATCTGCCTCGACCCGTATGCGCTCCAACACCGTTGCCGTCTGCCCCAGCACGCCGGCACTGCGAATCAGATAGACCTCGCAGCCCGCGTCCACCTTGCGTTTGCAATGCACGACGATGCGCTCTCCCGCAGCGGCATCCACGGGGCAAGGCACCTGTGGCCAGCGCTTGGGCACATCGGGACGCGCGTCGGCACCCGGGTAAAATCGGATCTCGAGCGTATCGCCCGCCGCCACGGCGGCATCAAGCTCAACCGTCACCTCTTCGTGACCCACCGCCACCAAGTGGCCCACGCGCACGCCCTGGTTGATCGCGCGCTCAAAGCTCATGAGCTCGGCGCCCGAACGACCCCGCAGATACGCATCGGTAAAGCCGCGGTTGAACGACCTTCCCAGCTCGCGCTCAAGCGCCGGCACCGCATCGGCATCCCATGTGCCGTCGCGCAGCATATCGAGCGCCCGACGCCACACCCTCACCACGTTAAAGACGTAGTCGGGATTCTTCATGCGGCCCTCGATCTTGAGCGATGCCACGCCGGCGGCAACAAGCTCGGGCAGATGCGCGATGCCCAGATAGTCACGCGGACAAAGCAGGCGATCCCCTTCGACAGCGACAACACTCTGCCCCGCCTCGTCCACCAAGTCATAGGATAGACGGCACGGTTGCGTGCAATCACCGCGCATCGCAGAGCGGCCACGTCGAAGGGCAGAGAACCCGCACGCACCCGAGTATCCAATGCAAATAGCGCCGTGACAGAACACCTCGATGGGCACGCCAGTAGCGCAAAGCGTCTCAATTTCCGCCACGCTCAGCTCGCGCGCAGTCGTCACGCGCTCAACGCCCAACTCCTTGGCAGCCAACTGCACGGCACCCTCGCTATGAGCGCCCGCCTGAGTGGACAGGTGAATCTCGACCCCCGGAATCGCCGCACGAAGCGCACAGGCCAGCCCGGCATCGGCCACAATCAACGCATCGGCACCCAACGCATGCGCATACGCCCCCAACGCCACGGCGTCGGCAAGCTCATCATCGAACACGAACACGTTGAGCGTCACGTACACACGCACGCCATGGGCATGGGCCACGGCACAACCGCGCGCGAACTCATCATCGCTAAAGCCATGCGCGCTCACTCGAGCGTTGAATCCGTCCAGCCCCGCATAGATGGCATCGGCACCCGCCGCAATCGCCGCGAGCATCTGGTCAAGTCCGCCAGCAGGCGCCAGCAGTTCGGGCAGCGCCACTTCAGCCGCCGCCAACTCGCTTTCGCATTGTCCGCTCGATTCCATCGGCCGAATCGCCATCGGTAAACTCCTTGCCAAGGTGTGCTTTCACTCTGAAAATTGCTGCCAACCAGCATACACGAGGCCCCGCATGCCCCGATTGGTTTATCGTGTAATAACTTATGTCCATCCTGCCCGGTAGCATACCTGCCGCCTGGCACGACATACCTGGAGGTCAATATATGGGTCCTCGCCAACGACAGGGGCGCGGTCGCTCTAAGACGCATGCCCTTCCCATGATCTTGCTCTCGTTTTTGGGCTTTCTGCTTATCGCGGGCGTAGCGTTTGGCATCGGCATGATCGGCAACGTCAACCGCTGGCTGTCCGATCTGCCCGACTACACCGATGCCAACGCGTATCTGGTGAGCGAGCCCACCGACATCGTCGACTGCAACGGCAATACCATTGCGAGTTTCTACACGCAAAACCGCAAGTCCATCACCAAGGACCAAGTGTCCCCGTACGTGCTGCAGGGCACCGTCGACGTTGAGGACGAGCGCTTCTACGAGCATGGCGGCATCGACCTCTGGGGCATTGCACGCGCATCGGTGGCAACCCTCACCGGCGGCCACGAGGGCGCATCGACCATCACCCAGCAGTTGGTTCGCAACACCATCTTGCAGGAGGAACAATTCGACTCGACCATCGAGCGTAAGGTGCGCGAGGCCTATATCGCCATCAAGATGGAGGATATGTACTCCAAAGACGAGATCCTCATGATGTACCTCAACACCATCTACTACGGCCATGGAGCATATGGCATCGAGGCCGCCGCCGAGACCTATCTGTCCAAAACCGCCGCCGACCTCACCCTGAGCGAGGCCGCGCTGCTCATCGGCCTTCCCAACTCGCCCTCGCAGTACGACCCCACGGTTAATCCCGACTTGGCGCTGTCCCGCCGCAATAAGGTTCTGGACAACATGCTGCGTCTGGGCCACATCACGCAGGAAGAGCACGATGCCGCACAGGCTGAGCCCATCACGCTTAACGTGACCGAGATTTCGAGCAGTGGCGTCGATGTGTATTCTCAGCCCTACTTTGTCTCCTACGTTAAGCAGCTGCTTGAGCAGGAGTTCTCCACCGACGTGCTCTTTAAGGGCGGTCTGACCGTCAAGACCACTATCGACCCCACCATGCAGCAGGTGGCCGAGGAGGCTGTGCGCTCGCAGCTCGACACGCTTTCGCTCGACGGCCTGGACATGGGCATGGTCGTCGTTGACCCCAAGACCGGCTACATCAAGTGCATGGTAGGCGGCTACGACTACAACGCCGATGAGAATCACGTGAACCACGCTACGGCAAAGCGCCCCGTGGGCTCCACGTTTAAGGCCTTTACGCTGGCAACTGCCATCCAAAACGGTATGAACCCCAACGTCACCCTCAACTGCAACTCGCCGCTCAAGGCCAAGGGCACCACGACCGAGGTGCAAAACTACGCCAACCAAAGCTACGGCACCATCACGCTCAAGCAGGCGACGGCATACTCCTCCAACACCGGCTATATCCAGGTTGCAGAGGCCATCGGCAATAACAAGATCATGTCGCTCGTCAAGAAGCTCGGCATCGATCCCTCTAAGGACAATATCGAGGACGTTCCCGTCATGACGCTCGGCACCGGCTCCATCTCGCCGCTCGAGATGGCCGCGGCCTATGCCACGTTTGCCAACGGCGGTTACTATCGCCAGCCGATCGCCATCACCGAGATTGATTCGCGAACTGGCTCGGTACTGTACCAGCACACCGATAACCCCTCGCAGGTGCTCTCCACCGGCGAGGCCGCGGCAGTGACCGACGTCCTGACCGGCGTCATGCAGGGCAGCGGCACGGGTGCCGCCGGCGCTCTGAGTGTGAACCAGCCCTATGCCGGCAAGACAGGTACCACCGACAACACCCCCAACCTGTGGTTCTGCGGCTATACCCCGCAGCTGGCATGCGCCCTGTGGACCGGCTACTCCGCAGGTGAGATTCCCATCCAAAAGTACGGCACGGACCTGCTGGGCGACAGCACTAACCTGCCCGTCTTTAAGAAGTTCATGAACACCGTCCTTGCCGGCACCGAGCGCGAGGAGTTCCCGACCGGAACGGCCCCCACGTATAAGAACAACAACGTCTGGAAGTTCTACGGCACCTACAACACCAAGAAGACGGAGAACGACGACAAGGACGAGAACGAGGACGAAGAGGAAACCACCACGACTACGACCACGACCACCGAGACCACGGGCGGCAGCACCACGGGTGGCACCGGAACGACCGGCGGCTCGACCGGCGGCGACGGTAGCGGTGGCGAAGACGGCGGCGAGGGCGGTTCCCCCACTCCAACGCCTACACCCACGCCCGATCCCTCTACGGGTCAGTAGGCACCCAGCCATAGCCAATCAAAGGCGCCCGAGCAGATACAAAGCTGCTCGGGCGCCTTTTTGTCACGAGAAACCTCGCACGCGCCTCAACACGATACGGCAATAAAAAAAGGGCGCCGACCATCGTCGACGCCCCCTTACAAGGCTCTGTAGCCGCCTGCACGACGCGGTTCTCGCCTACTTGCGAGAGTTGCTCAGCTTGTTAATCAGCGCCTCCAGGCGCTCGCCATCCTCGGCGGTCTGAGCGATAACCAAGATGGTGTCGTTACCGGCGAGCGAACCGAGCACGTCGGGCAGCTCGGCGGCATCGACCGCAGCGGCAATGCCCGAAGCGGTACCGGGCTGAGCCTTGATCATAACCAGGTTGTCGGTGCGCAGAACGCCCGTTACCAATTCGGAAACCATACGCTGCAGATGCAAGTCCTCGGCCAGGACATAGATACCCTCGGGAAGCTTGCGCAGCCCCATATCGGCAATGTCGCGCGAAACGGTCGCCTGCGTGCAATCAAACCCCATGGCACGGAGCTCGTCCACCAGCACACGCTGCGTGCGAACATCCTTGTTGCGCACGATATCTCTGATGGCATCCTGGCGCCCATTGCGTTTTTTAGCCATACAAAACCTCACTCCATAGATGGCGGAGACAATCAATCAGTGATTGAATAGTTTAGCGCTATTTGATGGTATTTGTGAATAAGAACGCATTTCGAAACAATTCCATGCAAGATTGTTTCGAACATAGCCGTCTTAAGCAGTTTTGACGCCCGTCCGGTTAAAAAAAGCGGCCAGGTGCGTATACATCACGCAACGCGCAGGCTTGGCACTGGCAATCGGTCCAAACAACAGGCCGAGTCCACGATGGTTATCCTTGAGTGCCGCGGCCATCTGACGAGTTCGAGATGCTTCGAGCATATCACGCATTCGAGCGGAACGCTCGATTGAAGAAACCCCATGCGGGCTCAAGCACAAATTTTCGATGCAGGCGACCAGCCCGGCGAAGTAAAACATATGGCTCGCAACCTTTAGCTGCGTGTCACCGCTCACCTCTGCAAGCGAATCGGTAAGCTCGTCGAGCGCCCGGGCGTCATCGGTCAGCTTGGCAAACAATGTGGGGTCAAAAGCATCTGTAAGCCGTGGCGCCACCGCATGGAAACAGGCGCCACCGCACCCGGATATGCGTTGCGCCTGCGAAAGGGCGCATGTCATAAACCCAATCGAGCGAAGCGCACGGTCGCGCGACAAACACGTCTCAAACAACGAGCGGCTGTACATCACACCGGAAGTCTGGGCAATCAGGCCGCCGGAAATCATCTGAGACAGACCAGCCGCCAATGAAGCACGGTCATCGATCGCAAGAGAGGTTGCATCCAGTACGCGCGAATGGCGCTCACGATGAGCATCGTAGCGGTCGAGCGATGCCGTGGGAATCACCATGTCTGCCGCAGCATCGCACGCAACATCGACCATCTTGGAAAGGGACTGTGGGGCAAACCACTCGTCGGCGTTCATGGCAACAATCTGCGAACCACGCGAGGCGGCAAAACCGGCCTTGAGACATGCTCCGTGCGCCGAATCCTCGACGTCAATCAAATCGATGTGAATATCCCTGCCTGCGGCAACTTCGAGCGAATGGCGCACGCCCGGCGTAACGTCGCGACAAACCACGACAATTTGCAGGTCATAGAGGTCTTGGTTCTGGACGCTCTCGAGCGCGCGCATCGCATAGCTGGGCGAACCCTCAACAATAAGGATCACCGAAAGTCGCGGATGCGAACCACGTCGAACCAAGTTTTCCGTCCTCTCGACAGCCACAAATCAAACCGTCGTTCATGGTACACCCGGGCTATAAAAGCAACGAGCCGCCTAACATGTTGCACGCCAAGAACAGATGTTGCACACGCGCAGCTCACACATAGTATGTGCCAGGTACGGACGCGCCGAGCACTCCCCTAGTCGAGTACGACAAGCTCGGCGGGATCGTAATCCACGCCCATAAACGTAAGACCGCAGGCAGGCGCCGTGGGACCCGCAGCGGTACGGTCGCAGGCATCAATGACCTCGCGCATCCACTCGGGATCGCGGCGATGCATGCCGATCTCCACGAGCGTGCCCACAATAGTGCGCACCATCGAATGTAAAAATGCGTTGCCCTCGATAGTGAAGGTCAGGATATCCTCGCCAAAAGCGACCTCGTGGCCAAACTCGGCACGCATCACGCAGCGGTGCGTGGGCTTGCCCACGGCAGACGCCACCTTGCAAAAGCTCTTAAAGTCCTGCTCGCCCAAGAGCGCGGGGCACGCGGCAGCCATGGCATCGGCATCCAAGGGAAAGCGTTGCCACCACACCGCACCGCGCGAGAGCACGGGGCGCGCGTCGCGATCAGCAATACGGTACGTATACGTACGGGAACGCGCATCAAAGCGTGCAGAAAAGCCCTTACGGGCCTTGTAGACCTCGTTTATGGCTATATCTTTGGGCAGCAGCGCATCCATAGCCCTCAGCCATCTACGGCGCGTCAGAGCCAGCTCAGCGTCCGTTACGGGCACGCTAATGTACTGAGCCACCGCATGCACGCCAGCATCGGTACGCCCCGCACACGTCAGATCGATCGGGCGGCGCAGCAGCGTCTCGATAGCGCGGCGCAACTCGCCCGCGACGGTCGTCTGGCCCGGCTGCTCGGCAAATCCGCTGTAGGACGAACCATCGTAGGCAACACGGAATACGAGCGTGGCATCGAGCTCTGGAATCAAATTGAAATCAGACGGCGCAGTCATGGGCGCTCCCATCAAACAATCAACGGTATCGCGACAAAAAAAGAGGGGTGCGCGAACGTACCCCTCGAATATAGCCTATGCAGACGGATTGTCTACTCAGCGGTCTCCTCAGCAGGAGCCTCCTCGACAGCCTCAACCTTCTTGGGAGCAGCGGCCTTCTTGGGGGCCGGAGCAGCCTTCTTGGCCTTAGGCGTGCAAGGCTCGGTGACGAGCTCCATGATAACGATGGGAGCGTTGTCGCCCTTACGGTTACCGAGCTTCATGATGCGGGTGTAACCGCCGTTGCGGTCCTGCCACATGCCCTGGGCAGCCTTGTCGAAGATCTCGGCAACGAGCTGCTTATCGCCGAGCTTGGCGATGGCCAGACGACGAGAGTGCAGGTCGCCCTTCTTGGCCCAGGTGATGATCGGATCGACGACCGAACGCAGCGCCTTAGCGCGGGTCTCGGTGGTCTTGATGCGGTCGTTCTCGAAGAGGGCCTTGGCCAGGCTCTTCTTCATGGCCTTGGTGTGGCTCGCATCGGTGCCGAGCTTCAGGCCCTTCTTAACGTTGTGACGCATGGTCTAGTTTCTCCTCAAATATGCGAAGCATTAAGCCTTCAGGCTCAGGCCCATGGACTCAAGCTTGTCCTTCACTTCCTCGATCGACTTAACACCGAAGTTACGGATGTTAAGCAGATCGTTCTCCGAGAACTCAACGAGCTGACGGACCGAGTGAATGCTGGCGCGCTTAAGGCAGTTGTAGGAACGGACGGAAAGGTCCAGATCCTCGATCTGCTTGTCCAGCTCGGCGTTGTCGTTAGTGACCTCGGGAGCGAAGATCGAAGCCTCCTCCTCGACCTCGGGGGTCTCGGCAAGGTTCATAAAGGCGGCCATATGCTGGTTGATGATATTGGCAGCCTGGACCACGGCATCGCGCGGAGCGATAGAGCCGTTGGTCTCGATCTCGAGGACAAGGCGGTCGTAGTCGGTGTGCTGACCGACACGGCAAGCCTCAACGAGCTTGGCGCAACGGGAAACCGGCGAGTACAGCGAGTCGACGTGGATCAAACCGATGGGATCGTTGTCGCGCTTGTTGGCCTCGCCAGAAACATAGCCGCGGCCATAGCCGATGCGCATGCTCATGGTGAGATGGCCACCCTCGGTGAGCGTAGCGATGTGCTGCTCGGGGTTGACCAGCTCAAACTCGGACGGAATAAAGAAGTCCGCACCGGTGACCTCGCAGGGGCCGTCAACCGAAATGGTGGCGGTCGCCTCGTCGGTCGTGCCGAGAGCCCTGAAGACAAGACCCTTGACATTCAGGACGATGTCGGTGACATCCTCGACCATGTTAGGGATGGTCATGAACTCGTGCTGCGCGCCATCGATCTGAATAGCCTCGACGGCGGCACCCTCGAGCGAGGACAGAAGAACGCGACGAAGGGAGTTACCCAGCGTATCGCCGTAGCCACGCTCGAGCGGCTCAACGGAGACACGAGCAGACGTCTCGTTAATCTCTTCGACCTGAACCTGAGGCCTAATGAATTCTGACATGTATTACCTCCAGCCTCAGCAGCCCGGATGGACTACTTAGAGTAGAGCTCGACGATGAGCTGCTCGTTGATATCACCGCTGATCTGCTCACGCGTCGGCAGAGCGAGCACGTTACCAGACAGCTTCTCGATATCGACCTCGAGCCAGCCAGGGACCTCGAAACGCTCGGAGGAAATCAGGGCCTCCTTGATGGGGAGGAGGTCACGGAACTTCTCGCCGACAGCGACGACATCGCCGGCCTTGACGCGGTAGGACGGGATGTCCACGCGCTTGCCGTTCACGGTGAAGTGACCGTGACGGACGGACTGACGAGCCTCTTTGCGGGTGCGGGCGAAGCCAAGACGGAAGACGACGTTGTCGAGGCGAGACTCAAGAATGATCATGAGGTTCTCACCGGTGACGCCGTTCATCTTACGGGCCTTGTTGAAGTAGCCGTGGAACTGCTTCTCCAGAACGCCATAGATGAACTTGACCTTCTGCTTCTCGCGCAGCTGCATGCCGTACTCAGATTCCTTGCGACGGCGCTTGGGCTGACGGATAGATTCCTTCTTGCTGCTGTAACCGAGCTCAGCGGGATCGATCCCGAGCTGACGGCAGCGCTTAAGAACAGGAGTCCTGTCGATTGCCATATTGATACGATCCTTTCAGTTACACGCGGCGACGCTTCTTGGGGCGGCAGCCGTTGTGCGGGATGGGGGTCTTGTCCTGGATGCTCGAGACCTCGAGGCCAGCAGCCTGGAGGGAGCGGATGGCGGTCTCACGACCGGAGCCGGGGCCCTTGACGAAGACGGAAACCTTCTTCATACCGTGCTCCATGGCCTGCTTGGCAGCAGCCTCGGCAGCCATCTGGGCAGCGAACGGCGTGGACTTACGGGAGCCCTTGAAGCCCACCTGGCCAGCCGACTTCCAGGAAATGACGTTGCCCTGGGGATCGGTGATCGAAACGATCGTGTTGTTGAACGTAGAACGAATGTGAGCCTGGCCCACGGAAATGTTCTTACGGTCCGCGCGCTTCAGACGGGCAGCGCGAACGTTCTTCTTAGCAGTAGCCATCTATCTAGCGCTCCTTATTTCTTCTTCTTAGCACCGATCTGACGCTTCGGGCCCTTGCGGGTACGAGCGTTAGTGTGGGTGCGCTGGCCGCGGACCGGGAGGCCCTTGCGGTGACGAAGGCCGCGGTTGCAGCCGATGTCCATAAGGCGCTTGACGTTCTGGTTACGCTCACGGCGGAGGTCGCCCTCAACCATGATCTGGTTCTTGTCGATATAATCGCGGATGGCGTTAACCTCATCCTCGGTGAGGTCCTTAACGCGCGTATCCACGTTAACGTTGCACTCGACGCAAATCTTCGTCGCAGTGGTGCGGCCGATGCCGTAAATGTAGGTCAGACCGATCTCAACGCGCTTCTCACGCGGGAGGTCGACACCATTAATACGGGCCAACGTAGTCTCCTCTCTTAACCCTGACGCTGCTTATGACGGGGGTTCTCGCAAATAACGAGGACCTTGCCATGGCGCCTAATGATTTTGCACTTATCGCACATCTTCTTGACCGAAGGACGTACCTTCATCGTTCTTCCTTTCGGTAGCGCTCAAACTACTTCCCTACTATCTACTCGCCCAGCCGCAGGCGTTTAAAACTATGGCTGGTCTTCACACGCAAACCGACCGTAGGTTGAGCTAAGCCTGCAGTCGGAAAAGAGCGTGTATGTGTGTCGCTATTTATAGCGATAGGTGATGCGACCGCGGGTCAGGTCGTACGGGGAAAGCTCCACGACAACCCTGTCACCGGGGAGAATGCGGATGTAATTCATTCGGATCTTGCCAGAAATGTTGCACAGAACCGAATGACCGTTCTCGAGCTCAACCTTAAACATGGCGTTGGGCAGCGGCTCCTTTACCGTACCCTCGAGCTCAATTGCGTCTTCCTTCTTCACAAGCAATCATCTTTCTCTAGAAAACGACAGCGATTGAGTATTCTACAACACGTATGCACGCATCGTAATAACTTCGTAATGGCTCCACAACTACGTGGAACTTGTTACATTTCTCCGCCCTGGAGCGAACACCAGGATCCTTGCGCATCGGTGGTAAGAATCACCGGGCCGTCATCGGTGATGGCGACGGTGTTCTCGTAGTGCGCGGCGGGCAGGTGGTCGTTGGTCGTGACGATCCAACCATCGGAACCCGTGCTCACATGATTGGATCCCATCGTGACCATCGGCTCGATGGCAATGACCATACCGGCCTGGAGACGAACGCCCCTCCCCTTCTTTCCGTAATTCGGAACGTTGGGGTCCTCGTGCATCACATGGCCAATACCGTGCCCCACATAATCGCGAAGCACGCCATAGCCGTGAGACTCGGCGAGGGACTGGACGGCATAACCAATGTCCCCAATATGGTTACCGGGAACAGCCTGCTCGATTGCAGCCTTAAGGCAATCGCGCGTAACCTCGCACAGGGCCTTGGCCTCGGGCGTGGGGGTACCGACGAAAAACGTCCAAGCGTTATCGCCGACCCAACCGTCAACAACGGCTCCCGTATCGATGGAGATGATATCGCCATCGCGCAGAATCATATCGGGATTGGGAATACCGTGGACCACGGCATCGTTGATCGATGCACAAATGGTACCGGGGAACCCGCCGTAACCCTTAAAGGCCGGGGTGCCACCATGCATGCGGATAATCTGCTCCGCAAGCTGATCAAGCTCAAAGGTCGAAGCACCAGGGCGAACCATGGCTCCAACGTGGCGGAGCGCCATCTTAGATAGCGCTCCTGCCTTCTTCATCTGCTCGATTTGCGTTGCAGACTTAATCTTGATCATAGACCGAGAGCCTCTTTGACATCCCCGTACACGGTCTCGCGAGCCTGGTCACCGTTGACCGACTTGAGCAGACCCTGGCCACGATAGTAGTCGACGAGCGGGCTCGTGGACTTCTCGTAGACGTCGAGACGGTTCTTGATGGTCTCGGGCTTGTCGTCGTCGCGCTGATACATCTCGCCACCGCACTTGGGGCAGGTAGCATCGGCAGCGGTGCCGGTGTAACCGCAGGCGCGGCAGGGGCGACGCGAAGACAGACGATCGATGATGACCTCGGGGGCCACGTCGACCAGAAGGGCGCAGTCGATCTCGCGACCCAGAGCGGAAAGCTCGGAATCGAGCGTCACAGCCTGGGCGGTGTTGCGCGGGAAGCCATCGAGGATGAAGCCCTGCTGGGCGTCATCGGCGGCAAGGCGCTCCTTGACAAGGTCGATAACGAGCTGGTCGGGAACGAGCTCGCCGGCGTCCATGTACTTCTTAGCCTGAATACCAAGCTCGGTGCCACCTTTGACGGCAGCACGCAGCAGGTCGCCCGTGGAAATGTGAGCGACGCCAAACTCGGCGACGAGCTCCTGTGCGACGGTGCCCTTACCGGCACCCGGAGCTCCGAGCAATACGAGGTTCATGAGCAATCCTCCTCTAGCCTATTTAAAGAATCCATCGTAATCATACATCTTGATCTGGCCTTCGAGCTTGTCGACCGTGTCGAGCACGACGCCGACCATGATGAGGATGGACGTGCCGCCAAATGCCTGGATCAGCTGGTTACCCGTAAAGGAGAAAATAATCGAAGGCACGATGGCGATAAGCGCCAAAAAGACAGCGCTGGGAAGCGTAATCTTGTTGAGCGCGTTCTTGATGTAGGCCGCGGTAGCCCTACCCGGACGGACGCCCGGAATAAAGCCACCCTGCTTCTTAAGGTTGTCGGCCGTGTCATCGGGGTTGAACACCATGGAGGTGTAGAAGTACGCAAAGAACACGATGAGGACAACGTTAAGCACCCAGTTGAGCCAGCCGCGCGAAAGCGCAGAGGCAACTGCCTGAATCCAGCCGATACCGGGGAAGAACACAGCAATCTGGGCCGGGAAGTACAGCAGCGCCGAAGCGAAGATGATCGGCACGACGCCCGCGGTGTTGACCTTGATGGGCAGGTAGGTGGTCTGGCCACCCATCATGCGACGGCCCACGACGCGCTTGGCGTAGGAGACCGGGATGCGGCGCTGGCCGCGCTCAAGGAAAACGATCAGCGGGATGACCAGCAAGATGATGGCGCAGATGATCACCATGGTGATGATGCCACCGGCGTTACCCTCGGTGCTGGAGAAGATCGCCTGCGGAAGACCGGCCATGATGTTCGCGAAGATGATCAGCGACATGCCATTGCCGATACCGCGCTGGGTGATGAGCTCACCAATCCACATGATCAGCATGGCGCCCGCGGTGAGCGTACCGACGATCATGAGGTCAAAGATAATCTCGGGAGCACCGGCACCGTTGAAGCTAATGCCGAAGCTCTTAAAGAGGAAGAGGTAACCCACGGAGTTGAGGATAGCCAGAGCCAAGGTAAGGTAACGCGAATACTGCGTAATCTTGGTCTGACCGACCTCGCCCTCGCGGGCAAGCTCATGCAGGGAAGGCACAACGGCCTGGAGCATCTGGAGGATAATCGAGCTCGTGATGTACGGCATGATGCCCAAAGAGAACACAGAGACATAGCTCAACGCGCCACCAGAGAAAAGATTCAGGAGGGCCATAGCACCTGCGGCGACCGAGTTGCTCCCGGTCGAGAAAAGGCCCAGCATACCCTGGAAGGGAATGCCGGGCACAGGAACGTGCGCACCAATGCGGTACACGACGAGCATAGCTATGGTAAAAAGAATCTTTTCGCGCAGTTCTTTGATGCGGAAAGCATTCTTAAGACCATTTAGCACGGCAGCTCGACCTTTCCGCCGGCGGCCTCGATCTTGGCCTGCGCAGAAGCGCTGACCTTGTCGACCTTGACCGTGAACTTCTTGGTGAGCTCACCATTGCCGAGCACCTTGACGGGCTCGAACTCGCTCTTGGTGATGCGAGCGGCCTTAAGAGCAGCACCGTCGATCACAGCGCCGTCCTCGAACTTACGCTCGAGACGCTCGACGTTGACAGCGGTGTACTCGATACGACGGGGGTTGCGGAAGCCCGGAAGCTTGGGCAGGCGCATAGCCAGCGGAGTCTGGCCACCCTCGAAGCCGGCACCCATGGTGCCACCAGAGCGGGAACCCTGGCCCTTCTGGCCGCGGCCAGAAGTGGTACCGTGACCCGAAGAATTGCCACGGCCGACGCGCTTGCGGTTCTTGGTGGAACCGGGCGCGGGAGTAAGATCGTGAAGCTGCATTTGCTACTCCTCTACAATCTCGACAAGGTGCTTGACCTTGAAGATCATGCCGCGGACGGACTCGTTGTCAGCAATCTCGCGAACCTCGCGGATCCTGTGGAGACCGAGGGCACGGACAGTACGGACCTGATCCTGCTTGCAACCGTTGGTGCTGCGGACCTGCTTGATCTTGATGGTGTCAGCCATGCTTAGTTCTCCTTACCGACGAACATCTCGGAGACCGTCAGGCCACGGCGAGCCGCGACGTCCTCAGGGCTGGAGAGCTCCTTGAGGCCCTCGACGGCAGCCTTGATGATGTTGAGGCCGTTGTCGGTACCGAGGGACTTGGACAGGACGTTCTTGATGCCAGCAAGCTCGAAGAGGGGACGCACAGCGCCGCCGGCGATAACGCCGGTACCCTCGACAGCGGGCTTGATGATGATGCGGCCGGCACCAAAGTGACCGAGAACCTCGTGCGGGATGGTGCCCTGATCGGTCACCGGCACGTGGAACATGTTCTTCTTGGCATCGAGAGACGCCTTGGAGATGGCCAGGGGCACCTCAGCGGACTTGCCCATGCCAACGCCGACGTTGCCCTTGCCGTCGCCAACGACGACGAGAGCGACGAGGCTCATGCGACGACCACCCTTGACGGTCTTCGACACGCGGTTGATGTAAACGACGCGCTCCTCGAACTCGGAGGCCTCGCGCTGCTGCTTCTGATTACGAGCCATGTGCTACATACCTCCTAGAACTCGAGACCGGCGGCACGAGCACCGTCGGCGAGGGCCTTGACGCGGCCATGGTAGATACGGCCACCACGATCGAAGGCGACCTTGGTGATGCCGGCCTCGATGGCGCGCTTGCCAACGAGCTGACCGACCTTCTCCGCAGCCTCCTTGTTCGAGGTGTGGGTGCCCTTGAACTCGGCCTCGAGGGTCGAGGCAGAGACGAGCGTCAGGCTGGAGCCCTTGCTGTCGTCGATGATCTGGGCATAGATGTTGGCGTTAGTACGGGTCACGCGAAGACGCGGACGCTCGGCGGTACCCGAGACCTTGCCGCGAACACGACGCTGACGACGCTTGAGGCCTTCCAGCTTCGCCTTATGCTTGTTCATACGTAAACTCCTAAAAAGGTTGATCTTGCCAGCACCTGACGGGGTGCTGGTCTTATGCGAGTGAGTCGGTTACGACTACTTGGCGGCCTTACCCAGCTTGCGGCGGATGTGCTCGCCAACGTAGTGGATACCCTTGCCCTTGTAAGGCTCGGGAGGACGATGGCCGCGGATCTCAGCGGCGATCTGACCGACCTGCTGCTTGTTGATACCCTTGACGTTCACGTGGGTGTTGTCGGGAACCTCGAAGGTGATGCCCTCGGGAGCCTCGACGATCACGGGGTGCGAGAAGCCCAGGGAGAACTCGAGGTTCTTGCCCTTCTGCTGCACGCGGTAACCGACGCCGGCGAGCTCGAGCTTCTTCTCGAAGCCCTCGGAAACGCCAACAACCATGTTGTGGATGAGGGCGCGGGTGAGGCCGTGGCGGGCACGGGTCTCACGCTCGTCGTCGGGACGGGAAACGGTGAGGACGTTGTCCTCGACGTTGATAGCGAGCTTCTCAAAGACATCGAGCTCGAGCTGGCCCTTGGGGCCCTTGACGACAACGTTGTTGCCGTTGACTGCCACTTCGACTCCGGCGGGAATCTGGACAGGCTTATTACCGATACGAGACACGGTGATCTCCTTTCCTTCTACCTACCGAGCGAATTACCAGACGTAAGCAATGATCTCGCCGCCGACGTTGTGCTTGCGAGCATCGCGGTCGGTCATGACGCCATGGCTGGTGGAAATAATGGCGGTACCAAGGCCACCGCGGACGCGGGGCATGTCGGCAACGCCGGTGTACTTACGCAGGCCCGGCTTGGAAATGCGGCGGATGCCGTTGATGACCTTAGCCTTCTTGGGACCATACTTAAGCGTGATGTGCAGAGTCTTCTGGGGAACGGTGTCCTCGACATCGTAGCCCTCGATGTAGCCCTCCTCGTGCAGAACACGAGCGATCTCGACGAGCTTCTTGCTGCTCGGCATGGAGACCGTGGCCTTGTTCACAGAGTTAGCGTTACGGATGCGCGTAAGCATATCTGCGATCGGGTCTGTAAGGTTCATACAGATTCTCCTTCGTTCTTGATGAACACGTGCTCTTGGTTCTTCGCCGCCCTTAACGGCAAAGCCTAACTAGCGCGTTTTCCCTGTTCCAAACGGATGCTTGAAACGCTGGTAGTGACTTACCAGCTGGCCTTCTTAACGCCGGGAAGCTCGCCCTTGAGTGCAAGCTCGCGGAAGCAGACACGGCACAGGCCGAACTTGCGGTACACAGAGTGCGGACGGCCGCAGCGCTGGCAGCGCGTGTACTCACGAGTAGAGAACTTCTGCTTGCGATTGCACTTGACGATCATCGATGTCTTAGCCACTTATATCCTCCTCACATAGAGTATTGTTCGCCCCAAGCGCCGCCCCCTTGTGGGAACGGCGCTTATAGGGCAGGTGAACCTATTTCTTGAACGGGAAACCGAAGGCGTCCAGAAGGGCCTTGGCCTCCTCATCGGTATTGGCGGTGGTCACGAAAGTGATGTCCATACCACGCTGGTGTTCGGCGGAATCGAAGTCGACCTCGGG
>CAJMPE010000019.1 GCA_905215275.1 uncultured bacterium
GGATTCGGTAAGCGTAAAAAGAATTACAAGCTGATACTTGACGCTTTTTCATCCATACAGCGCGACTCCGCAAGAAAACCGCGCGTGGGAATAGTGGGGGAGATTTACGTCAAATATTCGCCGCTTGCCAATAACCACCTCGAAGAATTCCTTATCCGCGAGGGGTGCGAGCCCGTCGTTCCCGGACTTATGGATTTCGTGCTTTACTGTACGGTAAACAACATAAACGACGGTAAAATTTACGGATTCAAAAACACCGTAACCCGTGTTTCGTCCTTGCTTTATAAAATTCTGCTGTCGCTGTCGAGAAAACTCAACAAAACCGTTATGTCTTACGGCGGTTTCGACCCCATGGACGATTTCGAAGAGCTCAGAAAGGAGGCGGATAAGCTCATAAACCAGGGTGTCAAAATGGGCGAAGGCTGGCTTATAACCGCCGAAATGGGCTGCCTTGCTAAAACGGGCACAAAAAATATAGTTTGCACACAGCCTTTCGGGTGTCTGCCCAACCATGTCGTGGGGCGCGGGCTCATCCATGCGCTCAAGGAGCAGTATCCCACGGCGCAGTTCCTGCCGCTCGACTACGATCCCGACGTGAGCTTCGCCAACGTGGAGAACCGTCTTCAGATGCTCATCATGAACGCCAAGGCGCAGGGGTGCGGTGAGGCGCATGGCGAGACCGCGTAAGGACGCCGATGCGCCCGATGCACGCACCCGTATCATCGAGGCGTTTTGGGAGCTCATCGAGAACAACAGCATCTTCGAGCTGTCGGTTGGCGAGGTGACCCGCGCCGCCCAGTGCAATCGCGGAACGTTTTACTACTATTTTCACGATTTCGATGAACTCGTCGCCATCGCCATAGCCCAGCTGCTGCAGGATAACGAGCTCATCACCGATGTCCTCTGGCATTTTTCGAGCGAGGGCGACCTTTCGGCGTTCGACCGGCGCGACGTCCGCTGCCTGCTGCGGCGCATCGTCATCACCATGAGGGCGGGTGCCGCCGAGCAGGTCGTGCAGGGCATCCATACGATCATCATCGACCGCGTGAGAGAGATCGTCCACCCCGACGGAGAAGAGCTCAAGGCAGATTCGAGCTTTGCGGTGGGCTTTCTGGTCTCGGGCATCATGGGCTTTGTGATGGCGGTCGGCTTTGCCCGGGAGGGCGGCGAGGAGATAGACCTCGAGCAGCTGGGGGACAGCGCGTGCGCGTACCTGAGGGCGGTCGCCATGCAGACGGTGGAAACGGTCGCGCAAGTCGAGGGCGTCGATACATCCGAGCTGCTCGAACGCGTCTCCAAGGAGGCCGATGCCTATCGCGCATCGCGTGCGACGAGTCCCGACGTGGTGAAAGACGCCTAGGGTTTCTCTTGCGGGGCGCCTGTCGCGCATCGCGCGGTGAGTCCCGCGATGCGGTCATAACCTGCATTCATGTGAGCCGGGTTTATAGATATTCCTCCAGCTGTTAACATAGACAACCTGTGGGTAAAGAGACAAAAGCGCCGCCGATGGGCGGGCGTTTTGATTTCGATGAACTCATGTAAGGAAACGAGCATGTTAGATAGATTTACCGATCGAGCGCGCAAGGTCATGTCGATGGCCAAACAGGAGGCGCTCGATCTTCATTCAAATAAGGTGGGCACCGAGCACCTGCTGCTCGCGCTTGCCAAGGAGGACGAGGGCATTGCCGCCGAGGCGCTGCGTTCGCTCGACATCTCCTACGATGACATCATGGATACTCTCAAAGAGGTCCAGACCACGGTTCCCGAGCCCAGTGAGGAGACCGAGGCGGCCAAGCTCGCCTTTACGCCGCTCGTCATTAGCGTGATGGAGCGTTCGTTCCGCGTGGCGCGTGAGAACAACCAGACCTACGTGTCGACCGAGCACTTGCTGATCGGCATCGTCGAAGAGGGCAACGGCATGGCCATGGACATCCTCATGCGCCTGGGTGTGTCGTCCGCCTCCATCAAAAAGGCTATCGAGAAACTCACCGCCAAGGACCAGGACAAGAAGCGTCCGCTCGCCGGCGCCGGTGCCGGTCGTCCCGGTGCGGGCCTGCCGTTCTTTAGCGGCTCGGATGCCTCTCAGCAAAAGGGGAGTGGCACCGATACGCTTAAGCAGTTCGCGACCAACCTCACGCAGAAGGCGCGCGACGGCGAGCTCGACCCTGTAATCGGTCGCGAAAAGGAAGTCCAGCGTATGATGGAAATTCTTTCGCGCCGCACCAAGAACAACCCGCTCATTCTGGGCGACCCCGGCGTGGGCAAGACGGCCATCGTCGAGGGCCTGGCTCAGCAGATTGCAGCCGGCAACGTGCCCGAGAACCTCATGAACCAGAATATCTGGACGCTCGACCTGCCAGGCCTCGTTGCGGGTGCCAAGTATCGCGGCGAGTTTGAGGAGCGCCTCAAGAACGTGATCCAGGAGGCCACCGAAGCCGACGACGTCATCCTGTTTATCGACGAGATGCACACTATCATCGGTGCCGGTTCTGCCGAGGGCTCCATCGACGCGAGCTCCATGCTCAAGCCCGTGCTCGCGCGCGGTGCCTTCCAGATTATCGGCGCCACCACGGCCGAGGAATTCCGCAAGTACCTCACCAAGGACCCGGCCTTCGAGCGTCGCTTCCAGACCATCGATGTCGAGGAGCCGAGCGTCGAGGACACGGTCAAGATCCTGACCGCGCTCAAGCCGCGCTACGAGGAGCACCACCATGTGCGCTATACGCAGGGTGCTATCGAGGCCGCCGCGAACCTTTCCAACCGCTACATCCAGGATCGCTTCCTGCCCGATAAGGCTATCGACCTCATTGACGAGGCCGGTGCCCGCGCTCGCATCGCCGCGAATCGCGCGCCCGAGCCGGTGCGTGAGGCCGAGCATCGCGTGGAGGAGCTTAAGGCCGCCGCGCAGGAGGCCACCGAGAGCGACGACATGAACAAGGCCGCCGAGATCACTGAGCAGCAGAAGGCCGCCGAGATTGAGCTCGCCGAGGCCAAGGCCGCCTGGACCGCCGAGCTCGACGCCAGCCCGCTCACCATCGATGTCTCCCAGATCGCCGACATCGTGTCCGTGACTTCGGGCGTGCCGGTGTCTTCGCTTACCGAGAGCGAGAGCCGTCGCCTGCTGCAAGCCGAAAGCGTGCTCAAGACGCGCATCATCGGTCAGGATGAGGCTGTCGAGGCAGTTGCCAAGGCCGTGCGCCGCAGCCGCTCGCCGCTCAAGGATCCGCGTCGCCCCGGCGGCAGCTTTATCTTCCTGGGTCCCACCGGCACGGGCAAGACCGAGCTCGCCAAGACGCTCGCCGAGTACCTCTTTGGCAACAAGGATGCGCTCATCAGCTTCGACATGTCCGAGTTCGGTAGCGAGTTCGAGGTCTCCAAGCTCATCGGTAGCCCTCCGGGTTACGTCGGTCACGACGAGGGCGGCCAGCTCACCAAGGCCGTTCGTCGCCATCCGTACTCGGTCGTGCTGTTCGACGAGATCGAGAAGGCGCACCCCGATATCTTCAACATCTTGCTGCAGGTGCTGGAGGAGGGTCGTCTGACCGATAGCCAGGGCAAGACGGTCGACTTCCGCAACACCGTGATCATCATGACGTCTAACGTGGGCGCCCGCGAGATTGCGCAGGATGCAAGCGTTGGCTTTGGCACCACCGGCGAGCAGGGTCTCACGTCGAGTGAGATCCGTGGTCGCGCGATGGGCGAACTCAAGCGCCTGTTCCGCCCCGAGCTGCTCAACCGTATCGACGACATCGTGGTGTTCCAGAAGCTCTCGGGCGAGAATCTCACCAAGATCGCGCACCTGCTGGTGGACGACCTGCGTCAGCGTTTGATTGCCAACGGCATGAACATCAAGCTCACCGATGCGGCCTATGACAAGATCGTGGCCGAGGGCACCGACCTCACCAACGGTGCGCGTCCGCTGCGCCGTGCTATTCAAAAGCTCATCGAGGACCCGCTGTCCGAGGAGCTTCTGGCCGGCGAGTGGGGCGAGGGCGATACCGTCCTGTGCGACGTGGCCGATGGCAAGTTTGTCTTTAGCCACGGCACGGGCGAGATCCCGGCACCGCGTCCGGCGGGCACACTCGGTGGCGATACCGCTCCGGCGGCACCGCACACCGGCAACGCCGCGCCCGTGAGCGGCGGCGTGACCTCGGGCCCCGGCGGCATGATGCAAGCCGGCTCCGGCGCGCTGTAGGGAATAAACATACCTTGTATAACGGGGGCGTTTCCGATAAGGAGGCGCCCCCGTTTCTATTGAAATGTGCTTCAATCTGCCGTGCTATACTGAAATTGAGATTCAGTATAGCAAAGGAGTTGATATGCCTACATCAATACTCGACACGCGGCCAGTTCAGATGAACGTGCGTATAGATCGCCAGCTCAAAGAGGCAGGAGACGCCGTACTGACTCATATTGGCATGACGCCGTCACAAGCTGTGAGGGAGCTGTGGCAGTACTTGACCGAGAACGGTCATATGCCCGTCGCAAAAAAGAATGATGACGAAGTCCTGCCTGACGACATACGATCGAAGGCGAGTTCGTCCCGCGTCTCGGAAGGGGCTGCGTTAATTTCGAATTTTTATGAGCGGTTCTCGATTCAGAGGCCGAGCCCCGATGAAGCCTTTGATTACGACGAGTTATACGATCAAATGATGATCGAGAGATTCAGCGATTGGATCGAATTATGAGCGGCGTCGGAACGAAACGTGTGCTCAAGCTGTTGATCGACACGAACGTCTGGCTAGATTACTTTCTCGCTCGTACGAATGCGACCAGGCCGATAGTCGAGCTCCTTTCTCGCGCGGCGGAAGCGGAGGATATCGTCCTCTTCTCGTCCTCCCTGTCTGTCAAAGACGTCTATTACATTCTGGGAAGGACGATGAAGGCCGACGCCCGCCGTGAGGGGGCTCTCACTCCCGAAGCCATCGCCGGTGCCGACGAGACAGCGTGGGCGTGCGTTCGCCTGATTCGGCAAAAGTCGATTATTGCCTCGGTCGGTGCAGACGAGGTCTTCGACTCCTTTGTGTTCAAGTATCATCACAACGACTTTGAGGACGACCTGATGCTGGGCGTCGCCAATCGCATTGATGCCGATTACGTCGTGACAGAGGACAAAAATCTCATCAAACATACCAATGGTGTATGCATTAATGTTCAACAGGCGTTGAAGTTGGTTGAAGGGTCCAACGTCCCTTCGGCACGGCCCGTCTAACATGCTTTATCTTGATAAAGTGGCGTTTCCTTGCCGTTAGCCGATGATGCGAGGGCGCTCGGCGTTTTCGACTGGTTTATGCACGCAAAGTCTGGGAATATACAAGTCGCATGTCTTACTGTCTAACCAGTTGCGCCAAGGAGGCACCATGGACTACAAGATTACCGGCTACGAGCCCGCCCAGCTGTTCCATTTCTTTGAGGAGGTCAGCGCGATCCCCCGTGGGTCTGGCAACGAGAAGGGCATCAGCGATTTCCTGGTTGCGTTTGCCAAGGAACGCGGCCTCGATGTGTACCAGGACGAGGTCTACAACGTCATCATTCGCAAGCCCGCATCTGCCGGTGCCGAGAATGCCCCGACCGTGATGCTGCAGGGCCACATCGACATGGTGTGCGACAAGCTGGGCTCCGTTGAGCACGACTTTACGACTGATGGTATCGACCTGGTCGTCAAGGACGGCGTCCTCACCGCTAACGGCACCACTCTGGGCGCCGACAACGGTATTGCCGTCGCTCTGATGCTCACTGTTCTCGATGACGATTCGATCGTTCACCCCGCCCTCGAGTGCGTATTCACCACCGACGAGGAGACTGGCCTGGTCGGCGCCGAGACGCTCGACAAGTCCCAGATTAGCGCCCGCACCATGATTAACCTTGACTCCGAGGAAGAGGGCGTTGCTACCGTCAGCTGCGCCGGCGGTGTCGTCGTTACCTACACCTGCCCCATCGTGCGCGAGCACAAGACCGGTAGCACCCTCACGCTCGACATCTCCGGCCTGCTGGGCGGCCACTCCGGCAGCGATATCAACCTGGAGCGCGGCAACGGCAACCTCATCATGGCCCGCATCATCGACCGCCTGATGGTTGCCGGCGAGCCCGCCATCGTTAGCTTTAACGGCGGCACCAAGGACAACGCCATCAACCGTGAGTGCAAGGCTGTTCTGGTCTACGCCGACCACGCTGCCGCCGAGGCCGCGGCCCAGATCGCAAAGGGCATCATCGCCGACGTTACTGCCGAGCTCGAGGTCTTCGACCCCGGCTTTACCTGCACGGTTGAGATTGCCGACAACACTGAGGTCGAGGCCATGGACGAGAAGTCCGCACTTGCCCTTATTCGCGCTCTGCGTCTTGCCCCCAACGGTGTGATCCGCCGCAACGTCGCCACCGACGGCTCCGTCGAGGTTTCCTCCAACATCGGCGTGGTTGCCACCTCTGACGACCAGGTCAAGATCATGCTGTCCCCGCGCTCCTCGATCACCTCGCTGCAGAACGAGTTCAAGGACCGCCTGCAGACGCTGGCCGATGTCCTGGGATTCGACGCCAAGTTTGAGTTCGAGTATCCCGGCTGGAGCTATGCCGAGCATTCGCCGGTCCGCGACATCTTTGTCGAGAGCTATCGCGAGCTCTTTGGCTCCGAGCTACGAATCGAGTCCATTCACGCCGGCCTTGAGTGCGGTCTGTTTGCCGAGGCCCTGCACGGCCTGGATGCCATCGCCGTGGGCCCGACGCTCTCCGATGTCCACACCCCGGACGAGAGCATGGAGCTCGCTTCTGCCGAGCGCTTCTACGAGCTGCTCATCGACGTCCTCAAGCGCCTCGCTGCGTAAAGGTTGCGCTAACGGCAGTCCGAGCCACGTGCTAGCGGATTGCAAATGACATTACGAGAGGGGGCACCCGGTCTTTGCGACAGGTGCCCCCTCTCTTCTTTTGGGAAATGGGAAATTGCGGGCGTCTAGCCCATATCCGCCTTGATGAGGTCGAGGGTGCGCTGGCAGTTTTCGCGGACGGGGCCGAGCATATGCTCGCGCAGGTCCGCCATGCCGGGCAGGTCGGCGTATTCGTCCATGACCTCTTCCATGCAAATGGGTACCTCGTAGGCGAGGTCCATCATGGTCGCAAAGCAAAACTTCTCGGATAGCCCGGCATCGGTGAGCGCCGCCTCCAGCGCGGGGTCGCCCATACCGTGGTATCGGCGAATTGCGTTGGGTCCGATGCGCCCCACACGGTTCTCGCCGCCAACGCTCATGGCGAGGCGCGCTCGGCGGCGCATGCGCTCATATGCCAAACCCGACGCGACGTCATACATACGGGCCATCATAGCTGTGCCGCCGTTTCCAAGAAGCAGGGAATAGTTCTTCGCATGCGCGTCCGGTGCGCCGATGATGGCGTTAAAGAAAAGTATCTGCGTAAACAGATACAGGTTAAGTTGATGGTGGCTCGTATTGACGAGGAGTTCCTGAATATCGCGTGCGGTCGGGCCGCCGTCTGCCGTGTACTTTTGAGCGGGCATCACTCCAAGAGCCTGACAGAGGTCTTCTTGGTGTAGACGCATGATTGTTCCGTCTTTGACTTTCACGCGGTCATATCGCTCAACAATGAGGGCGGGTTCGTCCTCAAATAAGCGATACTCAACGTTCGCCGTTGCGATACCCGCGCGCTGGGCGCTTTTCATGCAGACAAACTCATTAAGAGCCTCAAGTTTAAATCCGATGACGCCATTTTTGAAAATATGCGTCGTGGGCGAGGAGCCCACGCATTCGCACCAGCGACCGTCTATGAGTGCGAGAGCGAACTTGCCCTGATTGCCTCCAAGTGACCAACTTTCATCTAGGCTCATCCACGATGCATTACGGTCATCTCTGATTGACTTGAGTCGCAGTGCAATCTCGTGATCGCCTATAGGGCGGTATTCGCTGGTGCGATGCAAGACGGCGTTGACGTCTTCTTCGGCGCAAAACTGCACTCCACCCGGACAGTCAAGTCCGATATGGCTGAGTAGCGCAACGGCATTGTTGGGTCTAACGTCGAATTCGGCAGCAATCGCCTTTCGCTGATCCTCGCTGTCGGGTAGAAGACCAAACAAGTACGGATTCATGACCTGTTGGCCGTATGTGCGATTTGATATGGGAATGTTGGTCGATAGGGCTGGCCCGTCATAATCTTGATCGTAGACAAAACTGACTAGACCGCTCTCATCTTGCATGAGCGTTCCTGCGGGTACGCCGCAAATAATAGTCCGAAGCGTTTTTCTGGCCATTGGCTATCTCCCTTCGGGCTTGGTTTGGGCAGATGCGCTTGCGGCAATCGAGATTCCGAGATTGGACATGGCGAAATCGGCGAAGGCCTTGTCGTAGAGCTCGGCCGTAAAGGGGGTATCTGGAAGAGCTGAAATGGCTGCGCCGCGTCGGTTGCGATGGTGAAGACGTTGAGTGTGATGGCACCTGGGGGTGCTACAAGGTTGCAAATCAGCATGCGGGGCGTCGGTTGGCTGCTCATGTTTCATGTCGTCGATATTCCCTTGAGCAACTAGAGCAAGTCCGAGAGCACCGAAAACCGCCAGCAGCTTGTCGAGTCGAATGCCGGTGGCGTCGCCCAGCTCGAGCGATGCGAGCAGGCGCTCCGAAACACCGGCCTTTTTAGCGAGGGTCGCACGGGTGAGACCCTGCGCCTCGCGTGCCTGGCGCACGTAGATGCCAGCTTGGCGCGGTGTGGTGATGGGAAGGGTGTCCACGGCGATCTCCAAACATGCAGACTTTTGCATATCAGTATGACATGCAAAAGTCTGCATGAAAAGGTCTCATGCAAAACTCTGCATGAGACCTTGCCCGGACGTTTAGTTTTGAAGGGTGTTTTACAGCGCCAAAAACCCCAAGTGTTCCAGCAGAATCTTGAGGCCGATAAGGATGAGCACGACGCCACCCACGATGGTGGCGGGTTTTTCGTAGCGCGCGCCAAAGGTGTGGCCGATCGCTACGCCGGCGACGGAGAAGATAAACGTTGTGACGCCGATAAGCGATACAGCGGGCACGATGTCAACCGAGAGCGCGGCAAATGAGATGCCCACGGCTAGGGCGTCGATTGAGGTGGCAATGGCGAGGATCAGGTACTCGCCCAGGTCAATCTTTTCGGCATCCTTGCCGTCGCCTTCATCCTCGTCCTCGGTAAAGGCCTCCCACAGCATTTTGCCGCCGATAAAGGCCAAAAGGATAAAGGCGATCCAGTGGTCGATGGGGCCGATGATGCCCATAAACTGGCTGCCAAGCGCCCATCCGATTACGGGCATGCCGGCCTGAAAGCCGCCAAAGAACAGGCCGAGCACTACGGCGACCTTAAGGTTGATCTTTTTCATGCCGAGACCCTTGCAGATGGAAACGGCAAAGGCGTCCATCGAAAGGCCAACGGCGAGCAGCACGAGCTCGGCGAGTCCCATAGTCTGGCTCCCTCTCTGCGGGCGAACCCGCGTGTACTTCTGGCGGGGGAGCAACAAAAAAGACCCGTGGCGTACGCGTTGCGCGCACAGCCACGAGTCTCGTTCATTAAGGCAAGCCAGGCCGCATCGGCCAGTGTGTTGACTTACCGCGCCGCCGGAGGCGAATCCGGTCACGCGACTACTCCCTCATTTATGCGAATCCCGATGCTACCACATAAGCAGCCCATTTGGGTTGGGCTCTAAGCTGTGTTCGCTCATTCTGTAAGCATCGGATTTCGCAAGCGCCGCAGGGACAAACCGTGAGAAACTATTTAGCGTTTATGGAGCGTATATGATGGGAGCGATGCCTTGGATAAGAACGAGCTGCAAAAGCGTATGGAACAGGCCATTCGCCTGACTGCCCCCGGCCAGCCGATCCGCACCGCCCTCGACATGATCATCGCCGGTCACCTGGGCGCCCTTATCTGCGTCGGCGACACCGAAAACGTGCTCGCTGCCGGTAACGACGGCTTCCCGCTCAACATTTCGTTCACCTCGAACCGTCTGTTCGAGCTCTCCAAGATGGACGGTGCCATCGTCATCGACGGCGACCTCACCCAGATCCTGCGCGCCAACTTCCACCTCAATCCCGATCCCTCGCTTGCCACGAGCGAGACGGGCATGCGTCACCGCACCGCCGCTCGCATGTCGGTGCTCACCGATGCCATCGTGATCTCGGTTTCGGCCCGTCGTGCCGTCGTCAACGTGTACGTTCACGGCAAGAGCTACGAGATCCAGCCCGTCACCACCATCATGAGCTCGGTCAACCAGCTCGTCGCCACGCTCCAGACTACCCGTCAGTCGCTCGATCGCTCCCTGCTGCGCCTGACGGCACTCGAGCTGGACGACTACGTCACGCTCGCCGACGTCACTGGCATCTTCTCGAGCTTCGAGATCATGCAGCAGGCAAAGACCGAGCTTAAGGATTGCATCGTCAAGCTGGGCAACCAGGGCAAGCTCGTGCAGATGCAGCTCGAGCAGCTCGCCGGCTCCAGCATGGATACCGAGTACGACCTGATGATTCGCGACTATGCAAGTGATTCTTCCGAGGCTAATGCCGAGAAGATTCGTGCAGAGCTCGCTCGCATGACGCCTAAGGACCTGTCCGACCCGCAGCACGTGGCGGCAGTTCTGGGTTACGACGATCTGGACGAGGACTCCGTCATGACGCCGCTGGGCCTGCGCACGCTTTCGCGTGTGTCCGTCGTGCGGGACGGCGTGGCCGAGAAGATCGTCGACGAGTACGGCTCGCTGCAGGAGCTCATGGACGACATCAGCGAGGATCCGGAGCGCCTAGGCGACTTTGGCGTCAACAACCCTGCCATTCTTGCGGACTCGCTGTACCGCATGAAGGGTACCAAACAGGGGAACGCATAATGGCGCCCGTATGCGCCGTGGTCGTTGCCGGTGGCAGCGGCCAGCGCTTTGGAAATCCCGGCGGCAAGCAGCTCGTTAACGTGGCGGGTCGTCCGCTTATGAGCTGGTCCATCCGCGCGTTTGATCGGAGCGATAAGGTCGGCCACATCGTGGTGGTGTGTCCTGCCGAGCGCCGTGCCGAGATGCGCCGCCTGGCCATCGACCCGTTTGACTATGACACGCCCATCAGCTTTGCCGATGCCGGCGCGACCCGTCAGGATTCCACCCGTGCCGGCGTGCATGCGGTTCCGGCGGGTTTCGAATATGTCGCCATCCACGATGGTGCTCGTCCGCTCATTACGACCGAGGCCATCGACCACGCTATCGACGTGCTCATGGGCGACCGCTCGCTCGACGGTGTCGTGTGCGGTCAGCCCGCGATCGACACACTCAAGATCGTCGACGGCGATAATATCGTCGAGACGCCGCCGCGCGAGCTCTATTGGGCCGCGCAGACGCCGCAGATTTTTAGCGTCGACGCCATGAAGCGCGCTCACGCCGCTGCTATCGCCGAGGGTTTTATCGGTACCGACGATTCATCGCTGGTCGAGCGCATGGGTGGGCGCGTCCGCTGCGTCCAGAGCCCACGCGACAACCTTAAGGTGACGGTGCCCGAGGACCTGCGTCCCGTAACCGCGATTCTGCTTGGCCGCATGGCCGAGGGAGAGGACCTTCCCCATGTTCAGTAACCTGCGCATTGGCCACGGCTACGACGTCCACCGTTTGGTGGAGGGACGTCGATGTATCATCGGCGGGGTTGACATTCCCTACGAGCGCGGCCTGCTGGGCCACTCGGATGCCGATGTGCTCGCGCACGCCTTGGCCGATGCCATTCTGGGCGCCTGCCGCGGGGGAGACATCGGCAAGCTATTCCCCGACACCCATCCTGCCTACGAGGGTGCTGATTCGATGGTGCTGCTCGCTCGCGTAATGGACTATGCGCGCGAGCTGGGCTTTGAGTTTGTCGATGCCGATTGCACCATTGCCTGTCAGCAACCCAAGATCACCCCGCACCGCGATGCCATGCGCGCCAACCTTGCCCATGCCCTGGGCGTTGACGTCGAAAATGTGGGCGTCGCCGCCACCACGACCGAAAAGCTCGGTTGGGAAGGCCAAGGCGAGGGAATCGGCGCCTGGGCCGTCTGCCTGCTACAGAAAACCGTTAAGGAGTAACGAATGCGTATCTACAACAGCGCTACCCATAAAAAGGAAGAGTTCCAGCCCATCGAGTCCGGCAAGGTCCGCATGTACGTGTGCGGCCCCACGGTCTACGACAACATCCACATCGGCAATGCCCGCACGTTCATCAGCTTTGACGTGATTCGACGCTGGCTCATCGCGAGCGGCTACGAGGTCACGTTCGCCCAGAACCTCACCGATGTCGACGACAAGATCATCAAGCGCGCCAACGAGCAGGGCCGTACGGCTGCCGAGGTCGCGACGGAGTTTTCCGACAAGTTCATCGGCGTCATGCGCGCCGCCAACGTGCTCGATCCCGATGTGCGCCCCCGCGCCACCAAGGAGATCGGCCCCATGATCGCCATGATCAAGACGCTTATCGAGCAGGGCCACGCTTACGCAGCCGATAACGGCGATGTGTACTTTGCCGTGCGCAGCGATCCCAACTATGGTCAGGTCTCGGGCCGCAACATCGACGACCTTATGGTTGGCGCGCGCATCGAGGAGAACGAGGACAAGAACGACCCGCTCGACTTTGCCCTGTGGAAGGCCGCCAAGCCGGGCGAGCCCAGCTGGCCGAGCCCCTGGGGCGAGGGCCGTCCCGGTTGGCACACCGAGTGTGCCGCCATGGTGCACCGCTACCTGGGCACTCCGATCGACATCCACGGCGGCGGCTCCGACCTTGCTTTCCCGCATCACGAGAACGAGTGCGCCCAGGCCACCTGCGCCTGGCACCAGGGCTTCTCCAACACCTGGATGCACACGGGCATGCTGCTGGTAGGCGGCGAGAAGATGTCCAAGTCGCTCGGCAACTTCTTTACGCTGGCCGAGGTCCTCGAGCAGCACTCCGCTGCCGCCCTGCGCCTGCTGATGCTGCAGACGAGCTATCGCTCGCCGCTCGACTTTTCTTGGGAGCGCCTGGAGGGTGCCGAGAACTCGCTCACGCGTATCGCCGGTACGGTCGAGAACCTGCGCTGGGCCGCGAACCATGCGACGGCCGATGCCGATGTGGCTGCCGCCGAGGCATTTGCCGCCAAGGCCGCTGAGACTCGTGCTGCCTTTAAGGAGTGCATGGACGACGACTTTAACACCGCTGGTGCCATGGGTGCTGTCTTTGGCTTTGTGACCGAGTGCAACCAGTACCTGGAGCAGGCGGGCGACGCTGCCGACAAGGCCGCCGCGCTTGCCGCCGCCGACACGCTGGCCGAGCTGCTCGATACGCTTGGCGTTGAGCTCCCCGAGCCCAAGGTCGAGTTGCCGCTGGGCCTGCTGGGCGTTGCCGCCGGTTTGGTTGCCTACACGGGTGACGACGTGGACGAGGCCGCTGCCAAGATTCTCGAGGCCCGCGCCGAGGCCCGCGCCGCCAAGAACTGGGATCTGGCCGACGCCATCCGCGACCAGCTCAAGGATCTGGGCCTGACGATCGAGGATACTGCCGCGGGCACCCGTATTAAGAGTCTCTAGTATTTGTTGACCGTTCGAGGTGCGGCAGATTGCCTTGAAAGAGAAGGGCATAGACCTGGTGGTCATGCCCGACGATTGAAAGGCAGATTGCCGCTTAGGGGCTCGGACGGTCGATTCTTGTTCGTTATCTATTTAAGGAGGCCGTTTTATGGCCGACAATCGCAAGCGTGCACCGCGTGGAGGCAAGCAGGCTGCTTCTGGCTCGCGTCCGATTCGCCGTAACGACCGCGCTGCCACTCCCAAGGGCCAGCGCGAGCGCTCCCAAGTCCAGGCTGCGCGTCCGCAGCGCGATCGCAACCGCGACAACGTTCAGGCTCCCAAGGGCGAGTTTATCGAAGGTCGTCGTGCAGCCGCCGAGGCGCTGCGTACCGGCTTTCCCGTCAAGTGCGCGCTCATCGCCGAGGGCGGGGAGCGCGATGCCGCCCTGTCTCGTCTGGTCGATGACCTCAACGCCGCCGGTGTCCGCATTAAGTATGTGCCGCGTGCGCAGCTCGATGCGCTGTCGAGCCATGGCGCTCACCAGGGCATTGCGCTCGAGGTTGGTAACTTCCCTTACGCTGATGTTGCCGATATCCTCGACCGCGCGGGCGACGGTCCGGCGCTTGTCGTTGTGCTCGACCATGTGACCGACGACGGCAACTTTGGTGCCATCGTGCGCTCCGCCGAAGTCGTGGGCGCGGCGGGCGTCATCATTGCCAACAAGCGCGCTGCCGGCGTGACCGTTGGCAGCTACAAGACTTCCGCCGGCGCCGTCATGCACCTGCCTATCGCGCAGGTTCCCAATATCGCCCGTGCGCTCGATGACCTCAAGGCCGCTGGCTTTTGGGTGGGCGGTGCTTCCGAGCACGCCGAGGGCAGCTGCTGGGATGCTCCCTTCGAGGGCCGCGTGGCACTCGTCATGGGCTCCGAGGGCGACGGCATCTCGCGCCTGGTGCTTGAGAAATGCGACTTTTTGACCAAGCTTCCCCAGCGCGGCATGACCGAGAGCCTCAACGTTGCCCAGGCGACCACGGCGCTGTGCTTTGAGTGGCTGCGCCGCAATGCCGGCGAGCTCATGGGGGAGGAGTAGCGCATGTCCAAGAAGAACCGCGCCAAGTCCAAGGCCAAGCGCTTTGGCGAGGGCTCGGCCAAGCCGATTGTTTCGGCTGCGACCTATGGCGTGGGCGGCAATGCGTTTGCGCAGGCTATCGCCGACCCAGTCTCGACGGTGCACTCCAATAAGCCTGAGCTGCTGGTGGTCGACGGTTACAACGTGATCCACTGCACGCCGCGCTACGAAAAGCTCGTGTACGACCATTCCGACGATCCGTATTCCGGCGACGTTCACGATATGGCGCGCACCGCGCTCATCAACGATGTTGCGGCGTTTGCCCAGGGCCGCTACGAGGCCGTGATCGTGTTTGACGGTGCGGGCAATATCTCCAGCGAGCGCCCCAACCTGCCGGCCCGTGGCGTGCGCATCGAGTTTTCGCCGACGGGCGTATCGGCCGATACCGTGGTGCAGAAGCTCTGCATCGAGGCACGCGAGGAAGGCCGCGCGTGCTCCGTGGTGTCGAGCGACGGCACGATTCAGGCCGTCGTCATGGGCAAGGGTGTCACGCGCATATCGAGCCGCATGCTGGTGGACGAGATCAAGCAGATCGATAACGACGTTCACGAGGCAGAGGAAGCTCCGCAGATCAAGATGACCCTGGGCAGTCGCCTAAGTCCCGATGCGCTGGCCAAGCTCAAGGCGTTGCGCGGGAGGTAGGGGATTGTCCATAGAGACCCGTTTCCCAATTGGCCAGCCCGTTGATTTGTAATCAATGGGCTGCGGGCTTACCGTCGCCAAAACGAATAGTTTTTGGTTCTGGCGAACAGATAAAACTATTCGTTCTGACGAAGGGTTTTGAGATGTGGTCGGTCAAAGGGTCTGTTGCGCCTCGTCCGCAATTCCTTTATTCTTAACTGGCTTCGCGTGAAAGCGCCAAGTGTGCCAGTGTGGCGCAACGGTAGCGCAACTGATTTGTAATCAGTGGGTTGCAGGTTCGATTCCTGTCACTGGCTCCATGAGAGTTTCGGGCTCTGTTCCTTATGGGACAGGGCCCGTTTCTTTTTAGGTGGTGTGCCATTGGGTCAGCGCCCATTCCGTTTTCGGTTTGTCTCAATCTGTAACACGAAGAGGCTGAAAACCCTCCTTATAGTTACAGATTGAGACAATGCCAAGGGATGGCCGATAACATCTCAATCTGTAACACGAAGAGGCCGAAAACCGTTCTAGCTGTTACAGAATGAGACGTAAGCTGGGGTCTCTGCGAAACATCTCGATCTGTAACAGATAGGGGAGAAAATGTTCTCTAAATGTTACAGATTGAGACAAAGGCCGGACCGGTCCCAGTCATCCTGGTCGAGCGAGGATTTCCGGACATACGAGCGTGGAAAATCTCCTGCTAAGTGAATGAGCGTGGATAATCTCCCACTTTGGGCTCGAAGCCACGCAAAAAGTGGGAGATTATCCACGCTCGATTCTGTCTGGGAAGCCCGATATCGACCTATATATAGGTGCAAATGAGTCGATATCAAAGTTCGATCCTGATGGTGTACTCCACTACGCAAAAGTGTTCCCTCGGGAAATGTCACCGCTATATGCAAATTCACCGTCCTCCATATCCAAACTCAGCAAAACCGCAGGTCAAAGGTATGTAGATACGCCCGGCACCGTGTATCTAGAGGTTTTCGTTGACAGCCCCCAAGGTGGCATCGTATTATCTTCTTCGTTCGCGGGGGCGGCGGTCCAAAAGACCAAAGGACCTGCGGATACTTGAACGATTGGGAGTTTGCCCGAGTGGTTAATGGGGACGGGCTGTAAACCCGTTGGCTCTGCCTACATAGGTTCGAATCCTATAGCTCCCACCCGTCAAGTGCCTGTATAGCTCAGTCGGTAGAGCACTTCGTTGGTAACGAAGAGGTCACCAGTTCAAGTCTGGTTGCAGGCTCCATCCGGCGGTGTAGCTCAGTTGGTTAGAGCACACGGTTCATACCCGTGGCGTCACTGGTTCGA
Source organism: uncultured bacterium (assembly GCA_905215275.1). Classification (GTDB taxonomy): domain Bacteria; phylum Actinomycetota; class Coriobacteriia; order Coriobacteriales; family Coriobacteriaceae; genus Collinsella. Next base: position 16,560 of record CAJMPE010000019.1, read on the forward strand.
ATCCAGTCACCGCTACCATAGGTAACACGGTGGCTTCTCAATAGTATGTTGAGAGGCCACTATGGTATAAAGGCAAAGTCCCGTCCGGGGACGACCTGTTAAGAGGAGGGCTTTATGGCCAAAGAGAAGTTTGAGCGCACTAAGCCGCATGTTAACATCGGCACCATCGGTCACGTTGACCACGGCAAGACCAC
>CAJMPE010000020.1 GCA_905215275.1 uncultured bacterium
GCACAACCGCGATCACGGCGGGCTGATCTTCTGCGACCTGCGCGATCGCACCGGCTACACCCAGGTGGTCGTCGACCCCGATTGCGTGCCCGAGGAGGACTTCCACAAGGCAGAGCATCTGGGTCGCGAGTACGCCCTGCAGATCACCGGCACGGTTCGCGACCGCGGCGCCGACGCCGTGAACCCGAACATGGCCACCGGCGAGATCGAGGTGCTGGCCAGCAAGGTCAACGTGCTCAACGAATCCGTCACCCCGCCGTTCTCCATCGAGGACGGCATCGAGACCAGTGAGGACACCCGTCTGCGCTATCGCTATCTGGACCTCCGTCGTCCCGAGATGATGGCCAACCTCAAGCTGCGCTCCGACTTTACCTTTGCCATTCGCGAGGCGCTGCACAACCGTGAGTTCATGGAGGTCGAGACGCCCTCCCTGTTCAAGTCCACGCCCGAGGGCGCTCGCGACTTCATCGTTCCCAGCCGTATTCAGCCGGGTAACTTCTACGCCCTGCCGCAGTCCCCGCAGCTCCTGAAGCAGCTGCTCATGGTCGGTGGCGTCGAGCGCTACTACCAGGTTGCCAAGTGCTTCCGCGACGAGGACCTGCGTGCCGACCGTCAGCCCGAGTTCACCCAGGTCGATATCGAGATGTCCTTCGTGGACCAGAACGATGTCATGAGCGCGCTCGAGGAGGTTCTTGCCGATGCTTTCGGCCGCATGGGTGTCGAGATGCCCACGCCGCTGCGTCGCATGAACTACTGGGATGCCATGGACACCTATGGCTCCGATAAGCCCGATACCCGCTATGGCATGCACCTGGTCGACCTGACCGACATCTTTGCCAACTCCAAGTTCAAGGTCTTTGCGACTGCCGCAAACGAGGAGGGCTCTGTCGTCAAGGCCATCAACGCCAAGGGCGCCGGCGCCTGGGCACGTGCCAAGATCGATAAGCTTGCCGGCGTGGCCTCCACGTTTGGCGCCAAGGGCCTGGCTTGGATCGCCTTCCGTGAGGACGGCTCCATCAACAGCCCCATCGTCAAGTTCTTCTCGGACGAGGAGATGGCGGCTCTGCGCGAGCGCATGGACGTCGAGCCCGGCGACCTTGTGATGTTCGCCGCCGGCCCGCGCCTGCTCTCCGACGAGATCCTGGGCGGCATGCGTTCCCACATGGCCAATGCGCTCGAGATCAAGCGCGAGGGTCACGACTTCCTGTGGGTCGTCAACTTCCCGCTGTTCCACTGGGATGAGGACCGCAAGGCCTATGCTGCCGAGCACCAGCCCTTTACCCTGCCGACCGAGACCGACATCGCCAAGATCGAGGCCGATCCGCTGGCAGCCGGTTCGTGCACCTACGACTTTGTCATGGACGGCTTTGAGGCCGGCGGCGGCGGTATGCGTATCCACAACGCCGAGATGCAGATGTCCATGCTCAAGCTCCTGGGCTTTACCGAGGAGCGCGCCGAGTCTCAGTTTGGCTTCCTCATGGAGGCCCTCAAGTTTGGTGCGCCCCCGATGGGCGGTTTCGCTCTGGGTCTGGACCGCGTGTGCATGCTGCTCACCGGTTCCGACTCCATCCGCGACGTCATGGCGTTCCCCAAGACGGCCAGTGGCTCCGACCTTATGTCGGGTGCTCCGAGTGCCGTTTCCGGCGCCCAGCTCAAGGACGTCAGCCTGCGCCTGATGTAGGCAAGCGGCTACATATTGCTTGCAACGAGGGAAGGACGTGTGCCTTCCCTCGTTTTTTATGCGCCGAGATTGTGAGGGTATATAGGGTGACCGGGCGTCGCGGAAAGTGCGTCCCGGAATCTGGGTCCAGAACGGGTCGCGCTTTCCCAAAGGGGGCCCTCTGGGAAAGCGCGACCCAGAATTCAGCAAAATAATGGGGCACAGTTTCCGGTTGAGCTGTCTAGCGGAAACTGTGCCCCAGAATGAGCGCTCAAAACGGGGCAGGCTTTCCGCAACAACTGTCTGGCGGAAAGCCTGTCCCAGTTTCTTATAGCGAGTCTCTCTGGATCAGCTGCATGTGCATCACGGAGGTGGTGGGCTCGGCGCCCTTGATCATGTCGAGCGCAATGTTGGCGGCCATGTGGCCTTCTTCGCGCAGGGGCTGGCGGACGGTCGTGAGCGCGGGGACGCAGCGCGTCGCAATCTCGTGATCGTCGAAGCCGACGACGGAAACGTCCGCCGGAACGGATAGGCCTGCCTCGTTGAGTGCGGTGATGACGCCAGCCGCGATACGGTCCGACCCGCAGAGCACGCCATCGAAAGCAATCTCGCGCGCGAGGATCTGGTGCATGGCCTGATAGCCGTCTCCGCTGTTCCAGCCGGTATAGATAACGTTTGCGTCTGGGAGGTCTTCGCCCAAGACGGCGCGGTAGCCGCGCAGACGGTCGACAACAGCGGGGTTGTCTTGCGGTCCCAACACGGCGACGATATCTTTGCGCCCGCGATCCTTCATGGCGAGTGCCGCAAAATGTCCGCCCTCTTCGTCGTCGGAGTAGACCGTCGAGAACACATCGCGATAGGGGTGGCCCTCGAGCTGGCCGCACAACACGGTGGGTACGCCCAGCTCGCGCAGCACCTCGAGCAGCTCGCTGCCCTTGTAGGGGGAGACGTCGATCACGGCGTCGAACGAGCGGCGCTCAAAGTGCTCGCGTGCGCGGTTGCGCTCATGCGTAGAAGACGCCTGCAAGATAACGGGCAGATAGGACGACTCCGACAGTTCCTCGGTAATGCCGCTCAAAAACTCGCTATAGGTGGGGTCGCTGAAGAGTTCACTCAGGGGCTCGGTCACGAGCACGGCGATGATTTCCGTGCGCCCGACAGCGAGCGCTCGGCCACGAGCGTTGGGGACAAAATTGACTTCCTTGGCCGCCGCGCGGACGCGCTTTTTGGTTTCCTCGCTAATGCGGGGCGAATCGTTGAGAGCGCGCGATGCCGTGGAGCGCGACACGCCGGCAGCTGCGGCAACCTCGGCAAGCGTAGGTGCGGTGCGAACTGGTTGGGTCATGGCGTCTCCTGGAAAATGCGGTCGATGTTGTCACTGATACGGGCTGGTGCGGATACAGCTTACTATAGTGCGCCTGAACAGCGTTCATGATATCCGGTGACCGGTGTCGTTTTGCAACCAAGCCGAAATCGAATACGTCTCGTGTGGGTGAGATATCAGCGGGCGTGGAGGTTGCCTACGAGCTTAAGAACGATGTCTTGCGCTGAGTTTCGATACTCAGGGTGACATAAGTGTTGCGATTGTACAACCGGTTGCACCGTTAACCCGGCCAAATCGACCGTTCAGCGGACAACCGGTTGCACAGTTTTTTGCATCGCCCGTAAGATAAGGACAACCGGTTGCACAAGAATCACTACGATGACGAAGGAGCATCACCATGGACGCCATTAACGATTGGGAAAACCAAGCGCTCACCCACAGGAACCGCCTGGCACCCCATGCGTACTTTATGGGTTACGAGACCGCCGATCTCGCCGCTACGTACAGCCGCGAGCTGTCGCGCGGGTTTGTCCAGCTGTCCGGCTCGTGGCAGTTCCGCCTCTTTGAGGGACCTGCTGCCGTTTCCAACGAGGAGCTCTCCACGTACGAGCCCGAGTGGGATCACGTGGAAGTTCCGCACCTGTGGCAGGTAGATGGCTACGGCAACCTTGCCTATACCGACGAGGGCTTCCCGTTCCCGGTGGATCAGCCGTTTGTTCCCTCCGATGACCCCACGGGCGTCTACCAGCGCATCGTCAACCTTCCCGCTGTTCCTGCCGGCGCTCGCGAGATCATTCGCTTCGACGGCATCGAGAGCTATGGCGAGCTGTACGTCAACGGTCAGTTTATCGGCATGACCAAGGGCTCGCGCCTGTCCGCCGAGTTCGACGTGACCGACGCACTTGTCGAGGGCGACAACCTTTTTGCGGTTAAGGTCTTGCAGTACAGCGATGGCAGCTACATCGAGGACCAGGATATGTGGTGGGCCTCGGGCATCTTCCGCGACGTGTACCTTATGCAGCGTCCCGCCGCGCATCTAGTAGACTTTAGGTTCCGCACGCACCGCGAGGGCGATACCGCTCTGATCACGCTCGATACGGTGGCCGAGGGCGCTTCCCGCGTTGTGTTTACGCTCAGCGATGGCGAGAACGTGGTGGCTACGGGTGAGTGCGTCGACGGCCATGCCGAATGCAACGTGACCGATGCCCACTTCTGGAACCCCGAGGACCCCTTCCTCTATGACCTTACGTTTGAGGTCTACGACGGTGACGAGGTCAGCGAGTACGTTCCGCATCGCCAGGGTCTTGCCGAGGTGACGGTCGAGGGCAATCATATCTACCTCAACGGCACTTACTTTAAGATGCATGGCGTCAACCGCCACGATCACGACGATCACAAGGGCCGCGCCGTGGGCCTCGATCGCATGCGCCGCGACCTGGAGCTCATGAAGCAGCACAACATCAACGCGGTGCGCACGTCCCACTACGCCAACGACCCGCGCTTCTACGAGCTGTGCGATGAGTATGGCATCATGCTGGTCGCCGAGACCGATATGGAGAGCCACGGCTTCGAGAATATCGGCAATATCGCCCTGGTCACCGACGACCCGGCATGGGAGCCGGCCTACGTCGACCGTATTGAGCGCCTGGTGATGCAGGAGCGCAACCACGCCTGCATCATTATGTGGTCGATGGGCAACGAGAGCGGCTATGGCTGCAACATCCGTGCAATGTATGCCAAGGCTCACGAGCTCGATGGTCGTCCGGTCCATTACGAGGAGGACCGCAACGCCGATACCGTTGATGTCATTTCCACGATGTACTCCCGTGTTTCGCAGATGAACGACTTTGGCGAGCATCCGTTCCCCAAGCCGCGCATCAACTGCGAGTACGGTCACTCCATGGGCAACGGTCCCGGGGGCCTGTCCGAGTACCAGGAGGTCTTTGATCGCTGGGATTGCATCCAGGGCCAGTTTATTTGGGAATGGTGCGACCACGGTCTGGCTGCTGTGACCGAGGACGGCGTTGCCTACGATATGTATGGTGGCGACAACGGCGATTACCCCAACAACAGCAACTTCTGCATCGATGGCATGGTGTTCCCTTGGCAGCAGCCGAGCCCGGGCCTCACTGAGTATGGCCAGGTCATCTGCCCGGTTCGCATGGCCTACGATGCCGAGGCGGGCGAGCTGACTGTCACCAACAAGCGTTGGTTCACCACCCTCGAGGATGTCTGTCTGTCGGCGGAGACCCTGGTGGACGGCGACGTAGTGTGCCGCAAGACGCTCGTGCCCGGTGCGGTTGCCCCCGGTGAGTCCGTCCAGCTTCCGCTAGTGATTCACGAGGCCGCGGTAGGCGAGACCCTGCTGACCGTGCGCGCCTACACCATGGCCGCTCACGTCTGGTGCAAGCCGATGTTCCAACTGGGCGCAAGCCAGTTTGCCATCGCAAACCATCCGGCGCCGGCAATTGTCGCCCCCGTGCGCCCCGAGCTTACGGTCGAGGAGACCGAGCAGGAGATTCGCATTCACTCCCTCAATGGCGAGCTGACCTTCAGCAAGGTAAGCGGCACCGTGAGCGAGTGGAAGGCATCCGGCCGCGACGTCATGGCCTCCGGTCCCCAGGTCGGTTTTTGGCATCCGCTCGTCGACAACCACGCCCAGGAGTACGACTCCCTGTGGAAGGACAACTTCATCGATGTAATGCAGACGTCCACCCGCAAGGTTTCTTGGAAGCAGGACGGCAATGCGGTCGTCGTTACCGTGAGCCAGCGCATTGCTCCTCCCGTCCGTGCGTTCGGCATGCGCGTCGAGCTTGTCTACACCGTGCTTCCGAGCGGTCGCGTCGACCTCAAGGTTTCCGGCGAGCCTTACGGCGACTATTCGGACATTATCCCGCGCATCGGCATCTCCTTTGAGGTCCCCGGTTGCGATCGTGCCGTCGAGTGGTATGGCCACGGCCCGGGCGAGAACTATCCGGACTCGCTGCGCGCCAACCCGGTCGGCCATTACCGCACTACGGTCGACGACATGTTCACGCCGTATGTCATGCCCCAGGATTGCGCTAACCGCGAGGGCACCCGTTGGGTCGCCCTGCGCTCCAGCCACGGTGACGGCGTGTTGGTGACTCGTCCGACCGACGCCGCTTCCAACCCGTTCTCGTTCTCGGCATGGCCCTATAGCTGCGAGGCCATCGATAACGCCAAGCACGTCTACGACCTTGTCAAGGGTGACACGGTCACGGTCAACATCAACGACCAGCTGCTCGGCCTTGGCTCGAACTCTTGGGGTTCCGAGGTGCTCGATTCCTATCGCACCCGTTTTGAGAGCTTCAGTTTCGAGGTGTCCCTGCGACCGCTGACGTCTGCCGATCTGGCTCAGGCGCTGGCACCCATTAAGGAGGCATAAGTCATGCATGTCTTTAATTCGCGCGCCGATTTCGACGCTCAGATGAAGTCCGTCAGGAAGTGGATGCGTACCGGCCAGGCGCTCGATGGTGTTGCCGACCTGCAGCACGACGTGGCTTACTCCATCGGCGACTCGTTGGTGTACTGGTGGGTGAACGCCCACGAGGCGGCTACCGCCGATCTGGTCGGTCACCGTCGCTATCATGCCGTGCTCGCCCCGCTCGACGGCGACCTGACCGTCGAGGTTGCCCCCAAGGCAAGCCTAACCTGCACCCGCGCCTACAGCGATATCGATGATCGCGAGCGCTTTGAGGGCGCGGGGGAGAAGGTGGTGATCCCTGCCGGCGGCGTTGCCGTCATTGAGATCGACGAGGCGTATCGCGTCCTCGCCGACACTGCGGATCCCCGCGTCGTGGTGCTGCACGTGACGGTTGAAGGTTATTCCTTCCCCAACAAGTAGTATTCGTCCACCTGGACGTTTGCTTTGCGCCGTTAAGGGGGATGGCTTTGTTGACTCCCTTTTCCCCATTCCCCTTAGCAGGTGCGCCGTCCACGATTGCGCTTGCAGTCCGGACGGTTTTAGATGACATTTAATAGATGATTGGGAGGGCTTATGAGCTCTGAAAAACGAGGAACGATCGGTTCGTTCGCTCTGCTGGGCATGACGGTCGCCGCCGTGTTCGGTATCAAGAACATCATCAACAACAACGCGGCCATCGGCTTGGCAGCTGCGCCGTCGTTCTTCTTTGCCACGCTTTTGTACTTTGTCCCCTATACCCTGGTTACCGCCGAGTTCGTCGGCCTCAACAAGGACTCCGAGTCTGGCGTGTACGCATGGGTTAAGACCTCGATGGGTGGTCGCTGGGCGTTCCTGACGGCATTTAGCTACTGGTTCGTTAACCTGTTCTTCTTTGCGTCCGTCCTGCCCAACGTCATCATCTACGCGAGCTACGTGTTCTTTGGTGCCAACGCCGAGCTTTCGCAGCTGTGGATCACCATTATCGAGATCGTCGTCTTTGCTATCGCCACGTGGGTTTCGACCAAGGGCGCTAAGTGGATCGGCTCCATTTCCTCCTTCGGTTCGACCGCGGCTCTCGGCCTGACCGCCGTGTTCATCCTGCTGTCCCTGGCTGCTGCCTTTGGCGGCGTTGAGTTCGCTACGGCTCCTACTCCCGCTAACATGGCTCCCGACATGAGCAACTTCGCAACTGCGTGGGGCTTCTTCGGTACGCTTGCCTGGATCATCCAGGGCGTTGGCGGCGCTGAGTCTGTCGGCGTGTTCCTCAACGACCTCAAGGGCGGCGTCAAGGCCTTCGTGCGCACTGTCGTTATCGCCGGCCTGACCATCGGCCTTCTGTATGCAGGCGCTTCGCTGCTGGTTAACCTGTTCATCCCCGAGGGCAGCGTTGCCATCTCCACCGGCATCTTCGACGTATTCGGCGCTGTCTTTGCCCACTTTGGCATTCCCATGGAAGTGTCCACGCGCGTCATTGGCCTGATCCTTCTCGCTGCCACGCTGGGCTCCCTCATGATGTGGACCTCTGCTCCCATCAAGGTCTTCTTCACCGAGATCCCCAAGGGCGTCTTTGGTAGCAAGATCGTCGAACTCAACGAGCACGGCATTCCTGCCCGCGCTGCCTGGCTGCAGTTCGCCATCGTCGTCCCCATCCTGATCATCCCGGCCCTGGGCTCCGGTAACCTCGACGACCTGCTCATGATCGTCACCAACATGACGGCTGCCACCGCTCTACTCCCGCCGCTGCTGATCCTGCTTGCCTACTTTATGCTGCGCAAGAACTTCGACGCTGCTCCCCGTGGCTTCCGCATGGGTTCGCGTACCTTTGGCCTGGCCATTGCTGCCTTCCTGCTTGTGGTCTTCTGCTTCGTGCTTATCTGCGGCACCATTCCGCTCGATCAGCCTCTGTGGCTGACGCTGGTCTACAACGTCGGCGGCGTGGTTGTCTTCCTGGGCCTTGCCGTGATGTGGTACAACCGCTACATCAACCGCCTGCGCGAGACCGATCCCGAGGCCGCCGAGAACGAGCTTCGCCCCTCCGTCCTCGACATGATGGAGTAGCGGCTAGGATTAATCTACGGCTGTGGAATAAATCGATTCCTTTTCCTAAGGAGGGGCCTTACGAGGCCCCTCCTTTTGTGTTTTGGGGCATTGTTTTGGACCCCGTGGTCAAAAAATGCCAAATATGAGTACTGTTGCAAAAGAGGTGTCATATTTTTCGGCCTGTTCTGAGCGAAAATGGGCTCAAAATCAATTTATCTAACCCCCTATAAAGGGCGCTTGACGGCTCTCAGCCTCTTCGAATTGCTCAAAGTAGGCACTTTGCTCTCGATTTTGCTGCTACTAAATTGGTGACAGTACTCATATTTGCCACTTTTTGCCCACGAGGGGTTCAGAGGAGCTCTCGACAAGCATCTAACGCTACAATAACTACCACGTGGCTGGGTTTGCCGGCCGAATGTGCGATGTCGCGGGAGGGGACATGGTCGAGTTTACGAAGACGATTAAAGATCCGTTGGGATTGCATGCCCGCCCGGTTGCGCTGCTCTATGACATTATCGCCAAGCATCGTAGTGACGTGTCGGTTAGTATCGGCGATCGCCACACCGACGGCCGCGACGTTATGGGCCTCATGGCTCTCTACGGCGAGTGCGGCGAGGACATCATCTTCCGCGTTTCGGGCGTAGACGAGGCTTCCTGCGTCACATCAATCAGAAACCTCTCGCTCTAAGCATGACAGGGCGCGGCAAAGGACAGCTCTTTGCCGCGCCTTTTTGTTTCGTATAGGAAACTTTTTCGAAATCTAAATGGGGACTCTTTCCAAAAAGTTAACCACGTGCTAGTTTACTAAAGCGAACATAGACGTGGTTAACTTTTACTGCGTCGATGTTGAGGACGAACTGACGTTAGGAGCTCACTCATGTCTTGCGGACCGCAGATGCCGGCTATGCCGCTTTCGATGGTAAAGGCGGGCGAAACCGTGCGCGTGTCTCGTGTAAAGGGCAATGAGGACATGAAGCACCATCTCAAGGACCTCGGCTTTGTCGAGGGCAGCGAGATTCACGTGGTGAGCTCGAGTGGCGCCAATATCATCGTCACGGTGCTGGGCGCACGCTTTGGCATCGATTCCAAGGTTGCCATGCACATCATGACCGTCGGTTAGTCCGCAGCATTTCATAAAAACCGAAAGGGGGACAAGAGGATGAAGACGTTGGGTGACGTTAAGGTGGGCGAGAGCTCTACCATCGTCAAGCTTCACGGTGAGGGTGCGCTGCGCCGCCACCTCATGGACCTGGGGCTCATCAAGGGCACTTCGTTCAAGGTCGTAAAGGTTGCACCGCTCGGTGATCCGGTCGAGATCAACGTGCGCGGCTACGAGCTTTCCATCCGCAAGGAGGAGGCCGCCGTCGTCGAGGTCCAGTAAGGACTCGCGGCGTATATTTCTGCAGATAAAGTTAGGTTTTTCTAACTTAATGCAGCAACTTTGAAGCACATTATCCAGCTCGCGCGGAGAAAGCAGCGCGGGCACACAAGGAAGAAGGATTGAATGGCGGATTCTCAGATCCATGTCGCGCTTGCGGGTAACCCCAACTGCGGCAAGACCACGCTTTTCAACCTGATCACCGGCGCCAACGGCTACGTTGGCAACTGGCCGGGCGTCACGGTTGAGAAAAAGGAAGCCAAGCTCCTGAGCGACAAGAGCGTCACGATTACGGACCTCCCCGGCATCTACTCGCTTTCCCCCTATAGCCCCGAGGAGCAGTGCTCGCGCGACTACCTTATGAGCGGCGAGCCCGATGTCGTCGTCCAGGTGGTCGACGCCACCAACTTGGAGCGCAACCTGTACCTGGCGCTTCAGGTTATCGAGACCGGCCTGCCCGTGGTCGTCGCCCTCAACATGGCCGACTTGGTCGAGAAGAACGGCGACAAGATCGACACGGACAAGCTCTCCAAGAAGCTCGGCTGCCCGGTCATGATGATCTCGGCTCTTAAGAACAAGGGCATCAAGGAGCTGTTCGAGCAGGTCAAGAAGTCCGCTGCTTCCAAGGGCCAGGTGCCGGAGCACAAGTTCGATTCCTCCATTGAGGACGTTCTGGACCACATCGAGAACAACCTGCCGGCGAGCGTTTCCGCCAACAAGCGTCGCTACTACGCCGTCAAGCTGTTCGAGCGCGACGCGGACGCCTGCAAGCTCATCAACCTCACCAAGGAGAAGGCCGCTCACGTGGAGCAGCTGGTCGCCCAGTGCGAGCAGGATTGCGACGACGACGCCGAGTCCATCATTACCGGCGAGCGCTACGGCGTGATTGCCCACATCATCGACGAGTGCCTCACCAAGGCTCCGGCCAAGATGAGCACTTCCGAGAAGATCGACCGTGTGGTTACCAACCGCATCCTCGGTCTGCCGATCTTTGTCGTCATCATGTTCTGCGTGTACTACATCGCCGTTTCTACCCTCGGCGGCACAGTGACCGACTTCACCAACGACCAACTCTTCGGCACCGACGGCTGGTACGTGCTCGGTCAGGGTCGCGACGCCTATGACGCGGCTGTTGAGGCTGCGGGCGACAACGCCGACTCGGTCGACCCGGCACAGTACGGCCCCTATGTCCCGGGTATCACCACCGTGGTGCATGACGCCCTCGTGGCGGGCGGCACTGAGGACGGTGGCCTGGTCGATTCGCTGGTCTGCGACGGTATCGTCGGCGGCCTGGGTGCCATCTTCGGCTTTGTGCCGCAGATGTTCCTGCTGTTCGTGATGCTGTCTTTCCTGGAGGACTGCGGCTACATGGCCCGCGTCGCCTTCATCATGGACCGCGTGTTCCGCCGCTTTGGCCTGTCCGGTAAGTCCTTTATCCCCATGCTCGTGTCCTCGGGCTGCGGCGTCCCCGGCGTCATGGCCACCAAGACCATCGAGAACGAGAAGGACCGCCGCATGACGGTCATGACCACCACGTTCATTCCCTGTGGTGCCAAGCTGCCGATCATCGCCCTGCTCATGGGCTCCATCATCGGCGATTCTTCCACCACCGCCGCGTGGATCAGCCCGCTCTTCTACTTCCTGGGCGTCTTTGCCGTCATCGCCTCGGGCCTCATGCTCAAGAAGACCAAGCTCTTCGCCGGTCGCCCGACGCCGTTCGTTATGGAGCTTCCCGCCTACCACTTCCCGGCGATCCGCTCTTGGGCACTGCACGTGTGGGAGCGCTGCTGGGCCTTTATCAAGAAGGCTGGTACGGTCATCTTTGCGTCCACCGTCGTTGTTTGGTTCCTCTCCAACTTTGGTAGCTACAACGGTTCCTTTGGCTTCCTGCCCGCGATGGACGGCATCCCCGAGGAGTTCATGGACTACTCCGTGCTTGCCATGCTCGGTAACCTGGTCGCTTGGATCTTCGCCCCGCTCGGCTTTAGCACCTGGCAGGCCACCGCGCTGACTGTCTCTGGCCTTGTCGCTAAGGAGAACGTCGTCGCCACCGCCGGCTCGCTGCTGTCCGTCGCCGACGCCGCCGAGACCGACCCGAGCCTGTGGACCGCGTTTGCCGGCATGTTCCCGACTATGGGCGCCTGCGTTGCCTTCGGCGCTTTCAACCTGCTGTGCGCTCCGTGCTTTGCCGCCATGGGCACTATCCGCAATCAGATGGACTCCGGCAAGTGGACCGCGATTGCCATCGGCTACGAGTGCGCCTTCGCTTGGGTCATCGGCCTGTTCATCAACCAGTTCTACAACCTGCTTGTCCTTGGCCAGTTTGGTATCTGGACGGTTGTGGCCATCGTTCTGCTGGTTGCGATGCTCTTCCAGATCTTCCGTCCCATGCCCAAGCACGCTTGGACCGACGAGGACGAGACCAACACCGCTTCCGCCGCAGTTTCCGCTTAATTCCGAATAAGGATTAGCCCCTTTCCACGAGCCCGGGTGTCCCAGCGACACTCGGGCTTTTTGGTGAGGGAGATGTGGCGTTTCCGCAGATAAAACCGACCAAAATAAACCTGTCCCTTTTTGGCCGGTTAGTCCCAGAAGCTGTCTTCTTCGTCCTCGGACTTGGGTCCGCGGTCGACATACATCTTATGGGTGCGCTTCTCCATTACAAAGGCAAGAATCGCAAACAGCAGGATGCCGCCGGCGAAAAGGATGGCAAAACCGGTGCGGGTGCCAAACAAAAAGGAAAAAACTGCGTCCATTGGGTGCCTTCTTGCGTAGTTGAGTTGGGTCGTAAACGCTCATAAGTATATACTTGCCCATACATGTACAAGGTTGCAACCTAAATGGAATGTATATCGCCGGAGGATCTAATGCTTGATATCAAGTTTGTTCGCGAGAACCCCGATGCCATCGACACCGCCATGGCAAATCGCCAGACGTCTTGGGATCGCGAGAAGTTCTTTGAACTCGACGACGAGCGCCGTGCCGTCATCACCGAGGTCGAGGAGCTCCAGGCCACGCGTAACGCCGAGTCCAAGAAGATTGGCGCCCTGATGAAGGAGGGCAAGAAGGACGAGGCCGAGGCCGCCAAGGAGGCCGTGCGCGCCGTCAACGAGAAGATCGACGGTCTGGCCGAGCGCCGTACCGCTCTTGAGCAGGAGCAGTACGACTTCATGTCTCACCTGCCCAACATTCCGTGCGAGGCTACCCCGTACGGTAAGGACGAGGACGAGAACATCGAGCGTCGCCGCTGGGGTACCCCGCGCGAGTTCGACTTCGACTTTAAGCCGCACTGGGATCTGGGCACCGATCTGGACATCCTCGATTTCGAGCGCGGCAACAAGCTCTCCGGCAGCCGCTTCACCGTTCTCGGTGGCGCCGGCGCCCGTCTTGAGCGCGCCCTCATTAACTTCTTCCTGGACACGCACACGAGCCGTGGCTTCAAGGAGTGGTGGCCGCCCATCGTCGTCAAGCGTCAGACCATGTTCGGTACGGGTCAGCTGCCCAAGTTCGAGGACGACGCCTATCACGTCTCGGGCGACAACTTCCTGATCCCTACCGCCGAGGTCGTACTGACTAACCTGCATGCCGGTGAGGTTCTGGACGCCGACACTCTGCCTCGCCGCTACACTGCCTTCACCCCCTGCTTCCGCGAGGAGGCCGGTTCCGCCGGTCGCGACACCCGCGGCATCATTCGCCAGCACGAGTTCGACAAAGTTGAGATGGTCAAGTTTGCCAAGCCGGAGGAGTCCGACGAGGAGCTCGAGAGCATGACCGCCGAGGCCGAGTACCTGCTGCAGCAGCTGGGCCTGCCGTATCGCGTGATTAGCCTGTGCACCGGCGACCTGGGCTTCTCTGCCCGTCAGACCTACGACATCGAGGTTTGGCTGCCGAGCTACAACGCCTACAAGGAGATCAGCTCCTGCTCCAATTGCGGCGACTTCCAGGCCCGTCGCGCCAACATCAAGTATCGCGACCCCGAGAACTTCAAGGGCTCGCGCTACCTGCACACCCTTAACGGTTCCGGCCTGCCGGCTGGTCGTACCATGGCTGCCATTCTAGAGAACTACCAGAACGCCGACGGCACCATCACGATCCCCGAGGTTCTGCGTCCCTACATGGGCGGCCTCGAGAAGATCGAGCCGGTCGCGTAAACTAGCTGCATAGGCGATTTGCGAGGGCGCTCCTTTTAGGGGCGCCCTTTTTGTGTGCGGCTATACCATGCCGTGCGGACAGCTCGATAGAAAACACACGAACAAGCGTTCTGTATACATGCATTTACCTGCTATGCTTTTGTTGACTAAGAGCAAGAGAAAGGGGATGTGATGGAGCTGTTCGACGAGCGGGTTGTTTTGTTCCAGAGCGATGAGGGCGGGGAGCACCTGCTGGTAACGTGCGAGCCGTCGGGTATGGGTGGCTTGGTGGTTCGGCAGACGAGTGAGGGACCATTGACGCAATGGTGCTATGAGGAGTCGCCGCATGTGGTCGAGACGTTTGTTGCGCATGAGGGGCTTGTTGTCCTTGAGCACTTCTATGGCGTTGGAACTTCTAATCAGGTGGCCCGAATGCTGAGCATCTCGTTTGCCGACTACGACTGTGCCCAACGGGTGCGGTCGCTTCTGGGGGAGCTTGGCGCCGGGTTCGATGTGATCGAAAAGCCAATCGATCGCACGAGAAGCGCTGACGCTTGGGGTTCAGCGTGACAAATTGCGGCCCGCGCGAAAAAAGTTTGAGATTTTGCTTGACTCTAACGAACTAAAGTGGTTTTATATGTCTTGCGCTGCGGCGTTACCTCAGCTGGATAGAGGGTCTGACTACGAATCAGAACGTCATAGGTTCGAATCCTATACGCCGCACCAATCGAATTTAAAGCCTCCGGCAACGGGGGCTTTTCTTTTAGGCGGACCCCGCATGGATTCGAACCTCGGTCAATGGGGACTATTTCTCATCGACTCGTGTAAGATTTCGAGTATGCGCCTCGGTGAGCCCGTGGCGCGCTCTTTCTTTAGACGACCGATCAGGGTGATATTTCGTGGCAGAGCGTCCGACATACAAGCTCAGGTTTCTCGATCCCAAAAAGCGCTTTCCGGCCATGCCCGAGCAGCCTGCGGGACGATCGTATGGCGTGGTTTGGAAGCTCTTTGGCGATGACCAGCATGAATCATGCTATGTCGTCGAATTCGTCGGCAAAAGCCATGTGTCGCTTTTGGGCTACGTGAGCGTTTCGGGTGAGGTCTATAAGGTGGACCGTCCCGTTAACGAGGTATCGCTGCCCGACGATCCCGACATGCAACTGATTCTTGACGAGTCCGATTCCAACATCGGTGAGATTACGGTCAGGGGTACCGATGGGACGATGCACTCCCGGGCGCGAGTCATCGGCTCTCCCGAAGGCACCATGCGCGAACAATCCGATCGCGAGACGTGGAATTCGACGCGCAGCCTTCGCTACGGCGAGTTCATGGCCTCGATGTTTTTGCGCTACGTGATATTTGCCGATTCCGAAAACGTCGTCGCAACCAAGGCGGATGCCGACGGCCTCGACGAGGGCATGAAAAATGCCGTCGACAAGATCAAACTTGTAAAACTCCCCGAGCCGGTTGAGGTACTGCTGGGTTTTGATTCCACACCGCTGCCCGATGCAATCGAAACGTTGCTCTACCGCATTGACCATACAGATTATCCAAGTGGCATTGAGCGCTATGCCGCCGCTTTGATGGGCGAAGTTAATCTGCCTCGCCTGCGCACCATCGCGGCCAAAACCGAAATGAGCCTGGCGCGCATCGATCGCTCGAGGCTCTTCTATCTCAATTTTGACCGTAGCCTGCTGGACCAGGACGAGATCGATACCCTGCTTGCCGTCGAGTGCCGTCTGAACCGTCTATCGGGCATCCTTGAGCGTATTGGGGCAGGGTTGGGCCCCGTTGCCTCGTCGCCAAGCTTTGAGGGCTGCTCGCTCTTTGACCTATGGCATATCAGCAAGACGACAAACGACGTTCCTCGCTTGCTCGAAACGCTGTCGAATGACAACCCGTGGGCCAAGCCGGGGACGGTTGCGTGCCAGCCGGGTGGCGAGTGGGACGTTCGCACCCGCTTTGCACGTATCGTAGAAGCACTCAACGTGGTCACGCGGCTCGACTACACCTATCGAGCGAACGTTGCCGAGGGCATCATGTTGGTGCGATTTGGCCGCACGGTTGTCGATGCTATGCCCCAGCGCGAATACGATGCTCAAGATGACGCCTGGCGCGAGGTGGATGAGCCTAAGCGCGCAGCATGGGCCACTGAGCACGATGCGCGTATCGCGCTTACACTCGCGGCGGCTTGCTTTGCTTCGGGCGCTCGCATCACGCGCTGCTACGTGCAGATTGCGGCTCCCGACGGTGAGCAGGGCGAGCGCGTTGTCGAAACGTATTCCTTTGGCCGTGCGGCTTATCTGGCCGATTGCGTTTCTGTCGCCAAGGATCTTGAGAGCATGGATATGGACGACATGCCCTGCAGGCATTTGCTCGAGGCATATGAGGCAGATGCGCCGGACATGATTGAGCCTGCAGCGGTTCACGCCCGACCACGCGATGACCATCGTCCATTGCCGCCTGCACTTCGCGATTTACTGCTCGCTGACACGGCTGACGAGCTTGAGGTCATGGAGGAGGACAACGATCCGTATGTCGCCCGTGTCGTCGAGCTGCGCGAGCAATCCAAAGTTGACCGAGCCGGTGCTTTCGAGGGCTTTTCTCGCCTTGTCGAGGAGCTGGAAGCCAAGTGTACTGTTGCTGAGCTTTTGGCGACGGGCCCAGTGCAGACCCAGTTCTGCGACAACCAGCTGGTGCGCATGGTGCTGCCGGTGATGGAGGAGGACCGTTCCGTGCGTATCCTTCGCGCTCCCGATGCGCTGTATTTTGCCCAGCACG
>CAJMPE010000021.1 GCA_905215275.1 uncultured bacterium
CTTGGCCCATCGTCTCATCTTTCATATATCCCCCAAGCTCAATATCGGGACAACAATGTACCCAAAATTGGGGTCACATAGAGCTGTCAGGCGGTTGGAAATCTGATTTTATCTGTGAGAGAGGTTTTGCATATGTGCGTGAATGCGCGCAACAACAAAAAGCCCCGGAAAGCGGGCGAATCGCTTTCCGGGGCTGCGCATGACGCGCGATTGCGGCATCGGCTAAGTTTGCCTACATCCAAATGTGGACGGAATAAACATGTTACTCGGCGTGAGCGTAATCAACCTTGGCGCGGCGAGCAGTAGCCTTCTCCCAATCGCTGGTTCCCTCAAAGACGTCCTGCTTGTAGGGATTGCGGCCGAGCTTCTTGGCACGGTAGGCGATGTAGATGATCGCGGCGACGTTGGCGACCAGCGCGGCGACCGAGACCGCGGTAGCGGCGCCGGGGTCGAGCGTGGAGTGGGTCACAAAGATGGACTCCTCTTGGAAGTACGGGAACACCTGAGCAAACATGCACCAAATGGCCAGCGTAAAGGCGCGGTTCTGGATCCAGCCGCCCTTGTTCCAGATAAAGGCAGCGACGGTGGGCGCCAGCAGCAGCGCAAAGCCGCAGAACCAGGAGTGGGTGGGCAGGCAGTTGTAGGTGTAGCAGAAGTTCCAGATATCGTAGGCGATGATGTAGACCCAGGTCATGTCGGGCCACAGCATGTCGGTCTGATCCTCGGAGGCGTAGACGCTCCACCAACCGGTCATGCAGAAGATGTTGATGATACCGGCGATGCCGTTGAACACGTTGTTCCAGCCGGCCAGCTGCGTGGCGCCCTCGGAGGTGACCCAGTTGGACTCGCCCAGGACAAAGAAGTGATAGGCGCTCTCGAAGTCGGACACGACGGCGATCATGATGTTGATGGCGACGATCACAAACGGCCACGCGCGGAACCAATGCGCCTTGCCGATCTTGCCCCACTGGTACTTAATGGCAATGAAGCCCCAGCAACCGGCCAGCGCCGCGTATACCTTGGCGTAGTGGAACCAGCTGTTCTGGTACACATGGGTGGGGTTGATGAGCGCCCACTCGGCGCCCTGCGAGACGCCGATGGCGATGGCGACGCAGTAGATGGTCATGGCCAGCGGAGCCACGCCAAAGATGATTGCTGCGCCCAGCTTGGTGCGGCGGCCGACCTCGTTGAGCACGATCAGGCCAATAAAGACCATGGCCCAGCCGGCCCAGTGGATAAGGGTATCGCTACCCCAAACATCGAACAGCATGCTGCTCTCCTTTCACACGCCCGCGGCCCCTCTTCTGATCGCGGGCAGTTTGGCCAAATGTCGTCAGTTCTGGGGCTTGCGCTCCGGATACTTGGCGGTGTAGCCCTCGATGTGGAGCGTCGAGGCGATGATTTCCTTGACCGTCTCGTCGGGCACATCGGGGTGCGTGCGGATATACATCAAAAGACCCATGATGAGGGTGTAGAACGTCTCGTAGACATGGTCGATGCGTAGCTCATGATGGGCGACAAAATCCACCACGGTGGTGTCGCAGATATACTGCG
Source organism: uncultured bacterium (assembly GCA_905215275.1). Classification (GTDB taxonomy): domain Bacteria; phylum Actinomycetota; class Coriobacteriia; order Coriobacteriales; family Coriobacteriaceae; genus Collinsella. The sequence continues at coordinate 1,555 of CAJMPE010000021.1, forward strand.
CCACGCGCTGGACCACGTTGTGCAAAAAGCCGCCGTAGAGCGCGCCGCTGCTTGAGGTGAGCGTGCTCGGCAGCTCGTGGCCGCTGGCGACCAGGCGCTTAAAGAGCGGGGCGACGGTGTCGAGCGCGCCCTCAATATCACCGACGATGCGGTTGGCATTCCACTGCTCGAGCTCGGAGATAAAACCGTCGATTGCCTCGTCCATGACGGCGGTGACGGCGGCGTCCATGTCGGCGAAGTAGTGGTAGAACAGCGAGCGCGTGCAGCCGGCTCGCTTGGTCACGGCTGATACCGATAGATGCGACACGCCCAGCTCAGAGCTCACGGTGCGCACGGCATCGAGGATCTCGCGACGGCGTTCGTCGCCCGTCAAGCGCTTTGCCGTGCTGTCGGGCGCGGGGACGGCGTCGGCCACAGAGGTGTTCGCTGCGTTACTGCTCATGTGCTTGCCGCCTTTCATCCGTTTGAGCCTGACCGTTCGCCTAACAGTCTTGAATATTGTTGACGGTTCGTCAATACTGTTTTTGACACAATGTCAACAATAACGGGTGAACGGCGTGGGGGCATGTCGAGCCCGTAAAAAGAGGGGCGCCGCGGTCTCGCCGGGCTGTGGCAAGAGAAGGGACAACCATGATTCTCAACGGACCGGGGATTAGCTACACCGAGCCCGACATCGGTTCGGAGTTCGTGCCGCCGCTGCCGGAGCATCCGCGCGAGGCCATCGTCAAGCTGTGCGAGCACTGCACCAACCGTCTGCTGCATCGCGATGAGCTGCTGGGCTACGAGTACTGGTCGTTTGCCGAGGCCGCGACTGACGAGCAGGCCGAAGTGCTCTGCAAGATGAAGATGCGCCGTCCCTATACGCTGCCCGAGATGGTCAAGCTCACCGGCATGCCCGAGGCCGATATCGAGAAGATGCTCGACGACATGAGCTACACGGGCCTGCTCGAGTACAACTGGGAAAACCCCGAGCGCGCCAAGCAGTGGGTGCTGCCCATGCTGGTGCCGGGTTCTGCCGAGTTTCTCAACATGCGCGTGAGCCAGCTCGAGGAGCATCCGGTCTACGCTAAGTTCTTTGAACAGGCATCCAAGGGCCCGCTGTCCAAGGCCACGCCGATGGTGCCGCCCGGAGGCGCCGGTATCGGCATGCACGTCATTCCGGTCGAGAAGGCCATCGATGCCGCGAGCACGTCGGTGCCTATTGAGCATATCGAGCATTGGCTCGACAAATACGAGGGGAAGTATGCCGCCAGCACCTGCAGCTGCCGCGCGAGCCGTCGCGTGATGGGCGAGGGCTGCGCCGACGACCCGGCCGATTGGTGCATCGCCGTGGGCGATATGGCCGACTACGTGGTCGAGACCGACCGCGGCCATTACGTGACCCGCGACGAGGTCTACGACATCCTGCGCCAGGCCGAGGACAACGGCTTTGTGCACCAGATCACCAACATCGACGGCGAGAACAAGATCTTCGCCATCTGCAACTGCAACGTCAACGTGTGCTATGCCCTGCGCACCTCGCAGCTGTTCAACACGCCCAACCTGTCGCGCTCGGCCTATGTCGCCAAGGTCGAGAAGGACAAGTGCGTGGCCTGCGGTCGCTGCGTTGAGGTGTGCCCGGCCGGTGCCGCTAAGCTGGGCCAGAAGCTCTGCAGCAAAAAGGCCGGCGGACAGGTGCCCGAGTATCCCCGCCAGGAGCTGCCCGATGCCACCAAGTGGGACCACACCAAGTGGTCGCCCAACTACCGCAACGACAACCGCATCGAGACGCATGAGTCCGGCACCGCGCCCTGCAAGACGGCCTGCCCCGCGCACGTTGCCGTTCAGGGCTACTTAAAGCTCGCGGCGCAGGGCCGCTATGACGAGGCGCTGGCACTCATTAAGCGCGAGAACCCTCTGCCCGCTATCTGCGGCCGTGTGTGCAATCGCCGCTGCGAGGATGCCTGCACCCGCGGCCGTGTGGACGCCGCCGTGGCCATCGACGAGGTCAAGAAGTTCATCGCCCAGCGCGATCTGGATGCCGCGACCCGCTATGTCCCGCCCGTGGTGACGCCGACGCGCGCTGGCGGCTTCGACCAGAAGATCGCCATTATCGGTGCCGGTCCGGCCGGCCTGTCCTGCGCTTTCTACCTGGCCGAGAAGGGCTACAAGCCCGTCGTGTTCGAGAAGAACGAGCGCCCGGGCGGCATGCTCACCTACGGCATTCCCAGCTTTAAGCTGCAGAAGGACGTTATCGAGGCCGAGGTCGAGGTTATTCGCCTGATGGGTGCCGAGTTCCGCTATGGCGTGGAGGTCGGTCGCGATGTGACGCTCGATGAGCTGCGCGAGCAGGGCTTTAAGGCCTTTTATGTTGCCATCGGCTGCCAGGGCGGCCGCCTTGCCGGTATTCCGGGCGAGGATGCCGAGGACGTGACCGTGGCCGTCGACTTCTTGCGCGAGGTCAACAGCGGCAAGATCGACGCGCTGCCCGGCCGCACCATCGTGGTGGGCGGCGGCAACGTGGCCATCGACGTGGCCCGCAACGCCTGCCGTCTGGGCTCCGAGCACGTCGAGATGTTCTGCCTGGAGAGCGAGGCCCAGATGCCCGCCAGCGAGGAAGAGCGTCGCGAGGCCATCGAGGACGGCGCGCGCATCAGCTGTGGTTGGGGTCCCAAGGAGGTTCACCTGGACGAGTCCGGCCGTGTGTGCGGTATCACCTTCAAGCGCTGCACGCGCGTCTTTGACGACGAGGGCCGGTTTGCGCCCGAGTACGACGAGAACGATCTGCGTCGTGTCGATGCCGACCGTGTCGTCATGTCGATTGGCCAGTCCATTGTGTGGGGCGACCTGCTGACTGGCTCCAAGGTGGAGCTTGGCCGCGGCCAGGGTGCCCTTGCCGATCCCCAGACCTATCAGACCGCCGAGCCCGACATCTTTGTGGGCGGCGACGTCTACACCGGTCCGAGCTTTGCTATCGACGCCATCGCTGCCGGTCACGAGGCCGCTGTCTCCATCCACCGCTTTGTGCAGCCGGGCTCCACGCTTACCATCGGCCGCAACCAGCGCCGCTACACTGCGCTCGACCGCGACGACGTTGTGCTCGAGAGCTACGACAACGCGAGCCGCGAGGTTGCCCACGTTGACCGCGAGCGCGAGAAGGCCGCGCCGTTTAGCGAGTACGTCGAGACCTTTACCGAGGAGCAGGTGCGCGCCGAGACCGCCCGTTGCCTGGGTTGCGGTGCCTCGATCGTCGACCCCAACAAGTGCATCGGCTGCGGCCTGTGCACCACCAAGTGCGCGTTCGACGCCATCCATCTGGATCGCGACCGCCCCGAGTGCTCCACGATGGTCAAATACGAGCAAAAGCTCCCCAGTCTGGGTAAGTACGCTTTGAAACGCGCAATCAAAATCAAGTTCGGTCGTAAATAGGTAACCATGGCCGGTAGGGGGACGGCGCAGACTAGATTTCGCCGTCCCCTTGCTTTGAGTTTGCATCGCATCAACCGTTGTTGAAAGGTTTCTACCTTGCACGAATTGGGAATCGTTTATCACATCATTCGCGATGTTGAGAACGTGGCGCGCGCCAATGGCGTGAGTCGCGTTTCGAGCGTCACGCTGCTGCTGGGCGAGGTCTCGGGCGTCGTTTCCGACTTACTGCTCGACGCTTGGCGCTGGGCGGCAGATAAAAAGTCCATCACCGAGGATGCGGAGCTTATTGTGGAGCCCGTCGAGGCCGTGACACATTGCGAGGCGTGCGGCCGCGACTACGCGACGGTCGAGCACGGCAAGACCTGCCCCCATTGCGGTAGCGGCGAGACATACCTGCTGCAGGGCCAGGAGGTCATGATCAAGCAGATCGAGACCCCCGACGAGGACCCGGCAGACGCTGCTCCTGACGGTCCTTCCGACGCTCCCGACGCCGTCGACGCCGCCAACCCCCTCCACATCGCCTAACTTGGTCGTTGGGGACGTTCTTAAACGACTAGTCAAACAAGAACGTCCCCAACGACTAGTCGTTTAAGAACGTCCCCAATGACTACTTGCGCTAGAGCATAAGTCACGCTAATAGTCAAGTTATGTCTGTTTAAACAAAATAGCAGCAGTACAAGCGCATTCACGCTTGCCTAAAATCGATATTAATGAACAGCCTGCTTGTATCTGTAAAATGCGCGGCTTGATGAGCGGCGCCTTGGCGGGTAATGAGTGAAAAACCAGCAACGTAATCAACTTGTAACAAAGCTAGACGTTTAAACAAATAATGCAACCTTTTGCAAATTTAGCGATAATTCCACAAACTAAACAGGTATACTTCCTTAATGTCGTGTAGGGAATACGTAGACAAAAAGGAGGTTATGTGATGGTAAGTATTGTTCTTGCTAGCCACGGGGACTTGGCAGCTGGAATCAAGCAGACGGGCTCGATGGTCTTTGGCGATCAGCCGTCTGTTGCCGTGGTCTCGCTCGAGCCGAGCATGGGCCCCGACGACTTCCGTGCCAAGGTCGAGGAAGCAATCGCTTCCTTCGAGGACCAGGAGCAGGTGCTCTTCCTCGTTGATCTGTGGGGCGGCACGCCGTTCAACCAGATCAGCGGGCTCATCGAGGGCCACGATTCCTGGGCTATCGTCACCGGTGTCAACCTGCCTATGCTCATCGAGGCATATTCGCAGCGCTTTGACGCAAAGAACACTGCACATGCGATCGCAAAACATCTCGTGACTGAGGCTAAGGCTGGCGTGCGCGTCAAGCCCGAGTCTCTGGAGCCCGAGGAGAAGAAGCCGGCTGCGGCCGCCGCTGCTCCTGCAGGCGCCATTCCTCCGGGAACGGTCATCGGCGACGGGCACATCAAGATTGCCCACGTCCGTATCGACACCCGTCTGCTGCATGGTCAGGTGGCCACCACGTGGACCAAGCAGATCAACCCCAACCGCATCATCGTGGTTTCCGACGGCGTTGCTCACGACGAGCTCCGCAAGACCATGATCGAGCAGGCTGCCCCTCCGGGAGTCCATGCCAACGTCGTGCCCATCAAGAAGATGGCCGAGGTCGTCAAGGACACGCGCTTTGGTGACACCAAGGCCATGCTGCTCTTTGAGAACCCGCAGGATCTGCTCAAGGCCATCGAGGCCGGCGTCGACATCAAGGAAGTCAACATCGGCTCCATGGCTCACTCCAAGGGCAAGGTCGTCGTCACCAACGCCGTCGCTATGGGCGATGACGATGTCAAGACTCTCGAGGCCCTCAAGGCCAAGGGCGTCAAGTTCGAGGTCCGCAAGGTTCCTTCGGATTCCTCCGAGGATCTCGACGCCATGTTGAAGAAAGCTAAGGCCGAACTGGCCGCTCAAGCATAGTAAAGGAGGGTCCGATACATGTCTGCAATCACTATTCTGCTTGTTGCGATTGTCGCGTTGCTTGCCGGTATGGAAGGCATTCTGGATGAGTTCCAGTTCCATCAGCCGCTCGTGGCATGCACGCTTATCGGTCTCGTAACCGGTCACCTTCAGGAGGGCATCCTCCTGGGCGGTTCGCTCCAGATGATGGCCCTTGGCTGGGCTAACGTCGGCGCCGCCGTCGCGCCTGACGCCGCTCTGGCCTCGGTCGCCTCTTCGATCATCATGGTGCTCGCCCTCAACGGCGGCGCTACCGATCCGTCGAAGGCCGTTACCGCCGCTATCGCCGTCGCTGTCCCGCTGTCGGTCGCTGGTCTGTTCCTGACCATGATCTGCCGTACCCTGGCTACCGCTATCGCTCACGCCATGGACGGTTGCGCCGAGAAAGGCGACTTCGCCGGCATCGAGCGCTGGCAGTACATTGCCATCCTTATGCAGGGCCTTCGTATCGCCATCCCGGCAGTGCTTCTGTGCATCATCCCGGCCGAGGCTGTTACCAACGCGCTTAACGCTATGCCCGACTGGCTGTCCGGCGGCATGGCTGTCGGCGGCGGCATGGTCGCTTCCGTCGGTTACGCCATGGTCATCAACATGATGGCCACCAAGGAGACCTGGCCGTTCTTCATCCTCGGCTTTGTCCTTGCTGCCATCCCTCAGCTCACGCTGATCGCCCTTGGCCTCATCGGCATTTCCCTTGCCCTCATCTACCTTGGCCTTAAGGATCTGGCCAAGCAGGGTGGCGGCATGGGCGGTGGCTCCGGCGACCCGCTCGGCGATATTCTGAACGATTACGAGTAGGAGGGGAGTGATACATATGGCAGAGAACAAGATTCAGCTCACCAAGGCTGACCGCAAGAAGGTTTGCTTCCGTCATCAGTTCCTTCAGGGCTCGTGGAACTACGAGCGTATGCAGAACGGCGGCTGGTGCTTCGCAATGATCCCTGCGATCAAGAAGCTCTACACCAGCAAGGATGACCAGATTGCCGCTCTTAAGCGCCACCTGGAGTTCTATAACACCCATCCCTATGTTTCCGCCCCCGTCATTGGCGTTACCCTCGCCCTCGAGGAGGAGCGCGCCAACGGTGCTCCGATCGACGACGTCGCCATCCAGGGCGTCAAGGTCGGTATGATGGGCCCGCTCGCCGGCGTCGGCGACCCTGCCTTCTGGTTCACCCTTCGCCCGATTCTGGGCGCTCTGGGCGCTTCCATGGCCCTGTCCGGCAGCATCGCCGGTCCGCTGCTGTTCTTCTTCGCGTGGAACATCATCCGTTACGCCTTCCTGTGGTACACGCAGGAGTTTGGCTACAAGGTCGGCTCCTCCATCGCCAAGGACCTCTCCGGCGGTCTGATGGGCAAGGTCACCGAGGGTGCTTCCATCCTGGGTATGTTCATCATCGGCGCCCTGGTCGAGCGCTGGGTGTCCATCTCCTTCACCCCGGTCGTCTCCAAGGTCACGCAGTCTGCTGGCGCCTTTATCGACTGGGCTAGCCTGCCCTCCGGCTCCGAGGGCGTCAAGGAAGCGCTGACGATGTACAACTCCATCGGTGCTACCGCCCTTGATCAGGTTAAGGTCACCACGCTTCAGGCTAACCTCGATCAGCTCATCCCCGGCCTTGCCGCTGTGTGCCTGACCCTGCTGGTCTGCAAGCTCCTCAAGAAGAAGGTCAGCCCGATCGTCATCATCCTGGCTCTCTTCGCCGTCGGCATCATCGGTCGCGTCTGCGGCTTCATGTAAGCACGCTTCGGCTTAAGACCGAGAGTTGCTAGGCAAGGGCTTTTGAGCCATTGAAACGGACCGCACCCGGTGGGTACACTGGATGCGGTCCGATTGTTTTTTATTGGAGGGCGAGGCGCGTATGGCGCAATCTCAGAACAGCACGGTCGATCTGGCAACGCCGGCAACCTGCCTGATGGGGCTTACCAGTCACGGTAACATAATGGTGGGCAATAAGGCGTTTGAGTACTATAACGAGCGCAATCCTGAGGATTATATTCAAATCCCGTGGGACGAGGTCGACTATATTGCCGCCGAGGTTTTGCGCGGCACCAAGAAGATTACGCGTTTTGCCATCTTCACCAAGGATAGCGGCCACTTTACGTTTTCGACGCGCGACGACAAAGAGACGCTTCGTGCGGTCCGCAAGTACGTCGACGAGGATAAGCTCGTGCGTTCGCCCGACTTTATCGATGTGACGGCCAAGGGCGCCAAGAGCATTCCCGGTGTCATCAAGAACCTCTTTCACAAAGGCAACTAGCTCCTCATAAGTTGCGGTGGAATAGTTCCTAAATGCGGCTTTAGATGCTTTAGGCAGGAACTATTCCACCGCAACTTCGAAGTCTGGTCATACGACGTATTGCGATGCAGTAAATCTGCTACACTAGTACAACATGCCTCCGTAGCTCAGGGGATAGAGCACCGCTCTCCTAAAGCGGGTGTCGACGGTTCGAATCCGCCCGGGGGCACCAGGAAAATCGCAGGTCAGGAGTTATTTTTGCTTCTGACCTGTTCTGGTTTTGGGACTAAGAACCGCTTTCGTTTGTAAATCTGGTAAGTAAATATTATGACTTCCCGAGTTTTCCACTGAAAACAGGAAATCACCATTTTGGGGATAAAAGTTTTCAACAGCTGTTGGTCGGTTCCATTTTGGTGATGTGCTTCCCTCTTTTGGGTAAATAATTTCACCATTTTGATGATTCGGTAGCTTTGAATTATTTGATAAAAAGCCTGCTCAGAAGCTTGTGTAATACCCAGTTTGGTGAAACCAATTAATAGAGAAATAAGTTTATAAAGAAATAGGGACGGCGATGCCGTCCCCTTCGCTCGCGGAGCTCGCTGCGCGGCCACGTACCGTGTCCTTGCCGCCGGCTACGCCGCCGATTTATTCGCTCACTTCGTTCGCTGATTGATGGACTAATCCGATTTATCGGATACACCAGTCATAAGTGCAGCAATTGATATGTTGAATCCATTGGCAATTTTAGAGAGGTTAGAAAGACTGACATTTCTTCGCCCGACCTCTATCGAGGCGTAGTAAGACCTGTCCATGTCAATGCGGTTCGCAAATTGCTCTTGTGAGAAACCAGACTCTGATCTGAGTTCTTTGCAGCGTAGACCAAAGGATTGTTGTAGCGGCGAGATATCCATGACAAAAAGAGTCATGGATTGTTGTATTTATGCCAACGGACTATATACAACAATCCCAGTTAAGGCGCATAATTATCTCTATTGGAAAGCGCTCTGATGCCCAGTCGGATAGGGCACGGAAAAGGAATGGAACAGCACAATGACCCAGGGAAAGCACTTCGCTGCCGGTGGCGATCACTTCGCCGCACTGCCAAACAAAAAGATTCACACTCCGAAGGGGATCGCGCGTCTGACCGTCACCGCGGCGACCATGGCCGCCATGACCGGATCGAGCCTCATCTCACCGTTCACGGCATTCGCCCAGACCGGTGACGGGGGCACGCAGCACCCCGCCGTGATGTCACCGATCGCCGCCCACGCCGGCGCGGCATCCGGTACCGGCGTGAAATCCGTCGCACAGACCATCGCGGACCTGCAGAAGGCAGTCGACGAGGCGAAGGCGAAGGAGAACGCCGCCAAGGCATCCTACGATGAGGCCGCCGGTCCCTACAACGAGGCGGCTTCCGCCCGCGACCAGGCCAAGGCATCCTACGATTCGGCAGTCAGCGCCGGCACGGCAGCCAACCGAGCGGCAATGGACGAGTACGCCCGTCAGGTCGCGGAGGGCAAGGACGCCGCCGATGCCGCCGGCAAGGACCTCGAGCAGGCGAAGGTGGGTCTCGCAGACGCCAAGGCGGATGCGTCCGAGAAGGACGAAGCGTACCAGTCCGCCCTCAAGGCGGCTCAGGATGCCAAGGATGCCCTCGATAAGGCCAAGGCAGATGCCGTAAGCGCCACCCCGGAGGCAATCAGTGCCGCCGAACAGGCCGTGCGCGACGCCCAGGCTGCCGTGGAAAGGGCACAGGCCGAACTGGACAACGCCAACGCGACGCTTGCCGATGCCCAGTCCAAGCTGGTTGTGACCCAGTCTGCAAAGGATTCCGCCGATGCCGTCCTTGTCGCAGCCAAGCAGAACAAGGACGCGGCGGATGCGAAGGCCGCAGCAGCCAGCGCCGCCTATGAGCAGGCGAAAGCCGACCTCGCCGCAGCGGAGGCAGGCGCCAGCGGTCCGGAGTACGATGCGGCAAAACAGAAGGTCGCGGACGCAGAGGCAGCCCTCGCTGCCGCACGAGCGGTGCAGTCCCAGTGCGAGTCCGAGCTCGAGCAGGCGCAGTCCGCTGCAGCAACGGCACAGACCGAGCTAAATGATGCCCAGGCATCCCTCTCTGCGAAGCAGCAGGCCGCGGTCGATGCCGCGTCCGGCGTGAACGACGCCCAGTCCGCACTCGATGCCGCGAACGCCGACCTTGATGCCGCCAAGCAGGCGAACGTCGACGCCATCGCCAAGCTGGATGCCGCGAAGCAGGCTGTCAAGGACGCCGAGTCCGCCAAGGCAGCCGCCGACGTAGAGCTTGCGAACGCCAAGGCCGCAAAGGATACCGCAGACGCCGCCGTGACCGCCGCGCAGCAGAAGGTCGACGAGGCACAGGCGAAACTCGACTCCGCCGACGCACAACTCAAGCAGGGAGCCATCGGCTTCTTCAAGGCCATGGGTGCCGATTCAGCCATCGAGATCATCCAGAACTGCACATACAAGGACTACACCGAGGTGGGGAACAGCCTCGACGCGACCAGCCTCGGCAACATGCTCGCGGCAATCCCGTACATGAAGTCCATCAACGAGTACCGCAAGTCCGTCGGTCTCTCTGAGCTCCAGGTCACGTACAAGCTCATTGCGGCAGCGATTGCCAACGCGAACTATTCCGATGTCAAGTTTGGGCATTCCATGCAGTTTGATACGAGCGAAAACCTCGCATGGAACTATGGAACCGATCCGAAACCGCAGTGGGTGGACCAAGAAAAGGCTTTCTTCGATCAGGCGGTTCAGGAGCTCTATGGCGTCACCGGTCTAATCGGTAAGGATGCCGTAGACTTCTACAAGTCGCATAGTGGGATTGAATCCTATGTCAACCAGCATTTTAAGGTTGCCGGATATCCCGCAACTGTCGGTCACTACCTGCATGTCATCAGCCCTGAAATCGGCTATATGGGCATGGCGGTCTGCAGCAAGGGAACCATGAACGGCTGGAAGACCGACAGCTTCGATACCGCAAACCTGGGTTGGGCAGGCTCCGGTTGGAACATGAACCCCATGTCCGTCGACGAGTATGAGCAGAAGCTGACCTCCTATATCAACGGCCTCAAGAACGCCAAGAGCGCACTCGATGTAGCCAAGGCCGATCTCGCATCCAAGAAGCAGGCAGCCGCCGGCGCCGCCACAACCGTCCAGCAGAAGCAGGTCGCGGTGGATGCCGCACAGGCAGGTGTCGATGCCGCAAAGCAGGGTGTTGCCGATGCCCAGCGTGCCGTCGATGCCGCAAAGGCCGACACCGGCGTTGCCGCCGACAGGCTCACCGGCTCCCAGACCGATCTCGATGACGCACAGTCGAACCTCGACATCCTCACCGATCTTGCCGCGAAGCTCGCAGAGGCACAGCAGCGCGAGCAGGATGCAGTAAAGGCCGTCAATGACACCAAGGCCGCGCTCGATGCTGCGAAGGCGGATACCATCGCCGCCGAGTCCCTGGTCTCCGCCGCCGAACAGGCAAAGGCACAGGCAGACGCCAAGTTGTCGAAGCTGAACTCCATCGATGCCGACGCGGCGCTCGTCTTCGGCCATGATGTGAACGCGGATGACGCCCTCAACGCGCTTTTCGCCGCAGCAGTCGAGGCACGTGCCAAGGTCGCGCCCGCCAAGGCCATCCTGGACGAGAAGCAGACCGTGGTGGACGAGCTCCAGCCCGGCTATGATGCGGCACTCGCCGCCTACGAGTTGGCGAAGTCCGACCGCATCGCGGCGGAGCAGAAGCTTTCCGATGAGATCGCACGACAGGAGGCGGAGGAGGCCGCAAAGAAGCAGGCGGCATACACCCCGAAGCACCTCGCCAACACGGATACCGTCCAGCCCGGCAGCCTCGCCCAGACCGGTGATCGCGCGGGACTCATCGGCGAGACGTTCGCCATCGGCGGTACCGTCCTCGTGGCAGCCGGCGTCTTCCTCGATCAAAAGAAGCGCTGCGAGCAGATGTAAAAGCGAGCCGGGCGTTGGATATCGGCTGGTGTCCAACGCCCGGTTTCATGGGCAGGGAGATCGGTGTGAGAACAAAGGCTATTATCGTTGCGCTTCTGGTGTGCCTTTCGGCACCTCAACTTGGATGCGCCAGCGTTGCAAAGCAAGGAAGCGGCTCTACGGAAAGGGCCGCCACGGCGGTAAAGAATAAAGACAAAAAGAAGCCAAGCGAAGAAAAGGCGGCGCAAACCTCTGGAGCCAAGACCGAGGAGAAGAAAGAATCCGACGACAAGGACCAGAAGTCCGATGACTCCAAGAAAGAGGATAACAAGTCTTCCGACTCGTCGAAGTCTGACAGCAAGGGAAACTCCTCCGACTCCAAGCAGAATTCCGGCAATTCGCAGAGTTCCGGCAGCAACAATTCCTCTTCCAACGGCGGTAGCCAGAAGAAGTGGGTTGCCGAGCAGGGACACTGGGAGACAGATTACAGCCAGGTCTGGGTGCCGAATGTAGTGTATACGCGCCATCCTCGTTTCTGGGTCAACCATGGTGGCACTATGGTAGGGCCCTTCGATTCCGAAGATGCCGCCTATTCGTGGGTTCATAATGATATGGACAACGGCGGCATCGGAGGATCTGTCGTAAACGATTCGTATACCACATCTGAGGACCAGGGACATTATGAACAGCAGGCTACGGGACAGCATTGGGTTGTCGACGTCGCCGGTCACTGGGAGTAATGTACATCGTTCCTCTCCTCTTACATTCGGTAAATATATATTTGTTCGCGGGCGGTCGGTTTCGGCCGCCTTTTTATGTGCTCAGTTTGGGAATAAACGATAGGAGAATAATCAATCAGGAGGCCGCTGTGGAAAACAAGAATGCCAGTAAAAAGAAAACCGAAGAGCCGATGAGCCTCAAGGATAAAAAGGGACAGGCCATTGCCGGATCAAAAAGAATTGCTGAGGAGCGCGCTGAACGTAGAAGACTAATGGGCCTTGACGTCTAGCTGATAGCCCATCGATGTCTTAATTGTTCCCGAAGCCTTTCGAGAAAGAAGATGAGGCCTCTCATCTTCTGCCTACGCTTCGCTGCGTCTATGCCCCCTTCTGGGGCATGCAAGATGACTGTGGGTGGCATTTTTGTGGGCCCATTCGGACCCCAAAAACACCACGCCACAGACCTTGCTTATCGCCTGCTACGGCGATAAGGTTGTTGTGAAGTTGAAACTCCGCGATGAAGAATCGCGGAGACGATTCTTCGTTTTTGGAACGACGCTAGCCGTTCCTCAAAAGGAAAGCGAATCGCATAGCAGGTTTTGATCGGAGGCCTCTCCGATCGCTGATTCGTTTTCCGGAGGAATCATGAGCAGGCTCCGCCCACACACCGTCAAGGCGTCTCTTTCCGATGAAGAGAAGAAAGCCATCATCGCAATCGCAAAGCGACATGAGATGAGTGAGGCGGAACTCATACGTTTCGTCTTATGCAATGCCGACGATCTCGATATCGATTTTGGTCTTGCGGAAATTGCTGATCAAAAATCTCGAACTGAAGAATTGCACATCAGGGTCTCACCGGAAGAAAAAAGGATAATCGAAAGCAATGCTGATTTCCTTGGCGTGACCGTGAGCTCGTATGCACGGCGCGTACTAATTAACGGGAAGATCGAGAAAATCGATTTCGACCATGGCGGCGTGGAGAAGATCTATCATGAGCTTTTGAAGCAGGGTACGAACCTTAACCAGTTGGCGCACTTCATAAACGCGCAAGGACTTTCGGCTTACGACGAAACTGCCGTTCTTATGGCCATCGGGTGCGTTGCTAAAAGTTCTGATTACGCTTTTCAATTCTTGAGAACGCTCGAGCGTCGCTATTTCACCGATGGCGGCGATGCAAAGTGACTGTTATCAAGCAGAAGAGCGTATCGAGCGAGCGCTACGCAAAGAACGTTCGGCGGTACATCAACGGGAAACATGCCCTTGCCCGTGATGGCTGGAACATCAAATGCGATAAGTACTGGTTTTCGAAAATGGCAATGACGCGGAAGGTTTTCCATCACGACACGCCTTCGCGAGCCGGCGCGAAGAACGTGACTATCCTCCACCAGATTCTCGCGTTTCTCCCCGAAGAATGTTCGTGCAACGGCGGTAAAATGACGCCGGATGCATGTATGGCCTACGCAAGGCAATGGGTCGCGAAACATTACCCGAATCAGCAAATTATCTTCGCGCTACACGAGGAAAGCGACAAGGCGGGAAAACGCTACGCAGTGCACATGGCAATTAACCGCACGGATCTCCTGACAGGAAAACGTTGTGAGACGGGCGGGCGTCACGGGAAGTTCGAACGCGCCTCGTGGGTCCGCGAACTCGATAAGGACTGGAATCTCGCCCAACTTGAAAAGGGTAAGAAAAATTCGAAGATTCGTGATCGTCAACCGCGCGACACGGAAAAGGAGATTATTGGTCGCGGCGAGTACAGTTATAAAAACAATCTGCGTGAGCTGATCCATATTGCGATTGACGAAGGTCGCGTAAAGAATATGGAGCAGTTCAAAAAACTACTTGCATCATGGGGCGTAGACATTTTCATCAAGAACAATCGAGTCTATGCGACAGATCTCGATATCAAAGAAGCCGGCAATCCGAAGTGCACCTTCAACCTGACTCGTCTTGACGGACGCTTCGCGTTGAAGTCATTGCAGACGGCTTTCGAAAATAACGTGTTGGAGGCCGAGCGTGCGCTTCCATACGAGAAGCGCTGTGAGATTTATATCCGACGACTCAAGAAAGCATACTCGGCGTGGGTCGAGCAGGCTAAAGCAAGCAAAGGCGTCGCCTACAATTCGTTTCCTAAATTCATTACACCGAAGTGTGACGAAGACCTGCTCGAAGATCCGGCGGTTCGCGATGAACTTCTTGCGCGTCGCGGTTATGCGAGGGAGATTCGCAACCGTTACGCCGGCGCCGTTCCCAATGCCGGCGATGACCGCGTTCGCACCGCCGGCCAGGCGCACGGCGGTAGCACTGTGTCGCGACAGATGGGCGATCGCGTTATCGACCGTGGCGATTTCTCACGTGGTGACACGCCTCGCTAGTTTTGGATAGTTCATCGTCAGTGCCCTGGCGCGCTACCGTTCGGTGCCGATTCTGCCACGCTTGCAGTCTCGGGGTTGATTTCCGATCTCAGCCGAACACATTGAGCAAATAGGCCATTCCCGCAGTT